>NZ_JAUBSX010000007.1:0-158827 GCF_036704885.1 Microcoleus sp. F4-D5
CGAGGTTGGTCAAATTTACGTGATCTGTGCCAGGGCTGGCTTCTTGCTACAAATCACACTTAACGGGAAAAGTAAGAACAACTGCTTGCTGAAAAACTCCTGATTCATTCGCTCGTAGTGCTGGCAAAGATGCGATCGCCCAAGAAGATCGTCAACGATCGCACCTTTGTAGCGTCGTGGCAGCAGGAAGTTACCAATGTAACCGCAGGCAGTCGCATCTAATCTGGTGGGTTTACCTCCCACAAACAAGGGTTTTTCTGCCAGAAAATCTGAGATGGCTTGAAAATCTGCACAGATAATCTGACTGATTTCTTCCTGAGTGTGACGACCGATTCCATGACGTAGTGGATCTGAGAGATCGCGGTTTTACGAAACTGTTCAGCAAACAGTTATGATACCTCTAGAGGGGCATCAGGGAAGAGCGCCCGCGCTACCAAGACTCGATAGCGCTGCCAGTTTTCTTCTATGTCGAAGCGAATTTGGGTCGATCCCCAGTAAGTGTTTTCTTCGATCGTGCGGCGGAATGCTAGAAAGATCGATCGCTCAGCAGAAGTCAAATTAGCATCGAGACCGATACCTTCTGTTTGCTTCAACATCTCAATGATTAGAAAGACATCACCGATCGGTTTTTCCTGATACTCGATGAAGGGAATTTTACCCTTGGGAGCAAGCTCGAAACTTTGTGCTGTGACGATAACCTTTTTGTAGGGCAGCTTTGTCATACGGAGCCAAGTTTCAAGCTCTAGACAGGGTGGACTAATGCTAGGTAGTTCCTCAAAAGATGGTGCAGTGTGTATAAGGCAATGATTTTTCCTACTCCTTCATACATACTTTGAGATGTTTTCTCACTACAACTCACGGATGATTCTCAGTTCTAAAGCTGAAGCGAATATACAAAACTCTAGCAATAAAAGAGTCAGGAGGTCATCTGCAACCATCCAAAAACACAATTTTCACTTATAAATCATTCTCACCTCTACCGTGAGAAGTATCTTTTTGATTCCCGCTGGCTTTCACCCCCACCGCCTTCAGATTTTCTGACGTTATAATGGTGCGATCGAGCAAAAATTTCACGTTAATTTAAACTTTGATTTAGACAAAAGCGAGCTACAATTCAATAGTTTACTTGGAAAACATGGAGTAAAAATAAACAGTGTCACAAGTAATAACATAATATCCCGGAGCGGTTACAAGATCGATCGCATTTCCCGAAAAAGTTTACCAAACAAATAACCAAAACATAGGAGCGAGTAGCTTATGATACTGGGAACAACCGAGAGCCCGCAATTAAAGCCGCTTTCCGACTCAGAACTACACAAAATGAATGCCTACTGGCGGGCGGCAAACTACCTATCCGTCGGACAAATCTATCTCCTCGACAACCCGCTACTCAAAGAACCCCTCAAAATCGAACACGTCAAACCGAGACTCCTCGGACACTGGGGCACCACTCCAGGTCTCAACTTCATCTACGTTCACCTCAACCGCATCATCAAAGCCCAAGACATCAACGCTATCTACATCGCAGGCCCGGGACACGGCGGGCCGGGCTTGGTGGCAAACACTTACTTAGAAGGAACTTACAGCGAATATTACGCGCATATTTCCCAAGATGAAGAGGGGATGAGACGGCTGTTCAAACAGTTTTCCTTTCCCGGCGGTATCCCCAGCCACGTCGCCCCGGAAACTCCGGGCTCGATTCACGAAGGCGGGGAACTCGGCTACGCCCTCGTCCACGCTTACGGGGCGGCATTCGACAATCCCGATTTGATTGTGGCGGCCGTTGTCGGTGACGGGGAAGCGGAAACGGGCCCATTGGCTGCTAGCTGGCATTCTAACAAGTTTCTCAACCCGGTTCGGGACGGGGCCGTGTTGCCGATTTTGCACTTGAACGGCTACAAAATTGCCAATCCGACGCTGTTGGCCCGCATTCCGCAGGAGGAATTGGAAAGTTTGATGGTCGGTTACGGCTACAAACCTTATTGGGTGGAAGGTTCAGACCCGGAAACCATGCACCGGTTGATGGCTGCAACTATGGATACAGTCATTGGCGAAATTAAGGCGATTCAGGAAAAAGCCCGGACTGAGGGATATTCCGGCCGTCCCCAGTGGCCGATGATTGTGATGAAGACTCCCAAAGGCTGGACGGGGCCGAAGGATGTTGACGGTAAGAAAACTGAGGATTATTGGCGATCGCACCAAGTCCCATTAGCTGAAATGGCTTCTCAGCCGGAACACGTCCAACTCCTAGAGGATTGGATGAAAAGCTACAAGCCCGAAGAACTCTTCGACGACAAGGGCAAACTAATTGCAGAATTGGCGGAACTCGCGCCCAAGGGCGATCGGCGGATGGGGGCAAATCCGCACGCTAACGGCGGCATCTTGCTAAAAGACTTGAAAATGCCAAAATTTGAGGACTACGCCGTAGACGTGCCAAAACCAGCCACTGTGACGGCCGAAGCGACCCGCGTCACTGGTCGTTTCTTGCGGGATGTGATGAAACTCAATCAGGAAAACCAGAATTTCCGCATTGTCGGGCCTGACGAAACTGCATCAAACCGCCTCGATCCGGTGTTAGATGTCACAAACCGGGTGTGGACTGGTAGTATTTTGCCGGAGGACGATCGCATCTCTCCCGACGGCCGCGTGATGGAAATCCTCAGCGAACATATGTGTCAGGGATGGCTGGAAGGCTATTTGCTGACGGGACGCCACGGCTTTTTTTCCTGCTACGAAGCGTTTATTCACATCATCGATTCGATGTTCAACCAACACGCTAAGTGGTTGAAAACTACTCGCCACATTCCTTGGCGCAGACCGATCGCCTCTCTGAATTACTTATTAACTTCTCACGTTTGGCGGCAAGATCACAACGGCTTTTCTCACCAAGATCCGGGCTTTATCGACCACGTAATTAACAAGAAAGCGGAAGTTGTGCGGATTTATTTGCCGCCGGATGCGAACACTTTGCTGTCTGTTACCGATCACTGTCTCCGCAGCCGCCACTATGTCAACGTGATTATTGCAGGGAAGCAGCCGGCATTGCAGTATTTGGATATGGATGCTGCGGTTAAACACTGTACCGCCGGCATCGGCATTTGGGAGTGGGCTAGCAACGATAAAGGCGGCGAACCGGATGTGGTGATGGCTTGCGCGGGTGATATTCCGACGCTGGAAACTTTGGCTGCGGTTGACATTCTCCGCCGAGATTATCCCGATTTAAAAGTGCGGGTGGTGAATGTGGTGGACTTGATGACACTTCAGCCGTCTAACGAACATCCCCACGGTTTGTCTGACAAGGAGTTTGATAGTTTGTTCACGAAAGATAAACCCGTGATTTTTGCTTTTCACGGCTATCCTTGGCTGATTCACCGGTTGACTTACCGCCGGACGAATCACCCGAATATTCACGTTCGCGGTTACAAAGAGGAAGGCACGACTACTACGCCGTTTGATATGGTGGTAATTAACGATCTCGATCGATTCCACTTGGTTGCTGATGTACTCGATCGCGTACCGAAACTCGGTTATGCTGCGGCTTATGGCAAACAGGCTATCCGTGACAAGCTGATCGAACACAGGCAATACATTACCAAACACGGCGATGATATGCCGGAAATCCGCGACTGGAAGTGGCCACACGGTGGCGCGGTTCAGTCGGAAACGCCGAAGGAAACGAAAGATCCCGAGGTAGGAGAACAGGGCGTGCGATCGGGTGCACCGGCCTAGGTGCGATCGCTTCTCGACCTCTGCGTGAATCCGCGTTAATCCATTGTCATCTGCGGTTAACAAATTCTCTTTTTTTAACCGCAGATACAGGCAGATTAACACAGATTAACGCAGATGAGTTAGATTAATTCAACAGGAGCTGTAATGCTGAAAGAAATAGAAATCCAAAATTTTAGGTGTTTTGAGCAAATCAAAATTTCTGGGTTTGAAAGAGTCAATTTAATCGGCGGTAAAAATAATGCTGGCAAGACAGCCTTGCTAGAAGCAATTTTTCTCAATTTTGCTCCCGATGCTAGCAGTCTCGTAATCCTAAGAGATCTGAGAAGAGAGCCATCAAAAGCCCTAGAAGCTATGCCCGATAGAGCCTGGGACAACTTATTTTATGCACTAAAAAAAGATAGATTTATAGTAATTATTGGCAAAGACGACAACAATAACACCGATCGATTAGAAATTAAAGTAGAAATCAATTCAATTAAAAATAAGATAAATTTTGAGTTCATGAGAAACGAAGACCAATCTACTTGGTCATTATCACCGGTTTCTGCCGGAGGTTTACTCAATTTTCGCATTTCTCTTGACGAAGTACCAATCATTCCCTCCTGGCTCAGGATTTCGGGAAAAAAACTCACAGAAGCATACGATAATGCGCGTTTGGATGACAAAGATAGCGAAGTTTTGAAAGCTTTTCAAATTCTCGATCCTACAATCGAATCAGTAGAGAGTTTTTCGATTGGGGAACCCACGCTATACTTAAGAAGAAAGGGCGAAAAGCGTTTGCCTTTATCATTGTTTGGAGATGCCATTAACAGAGTTGCAGAAATAATCCTTAAACTGGTAAACAGTGAATACAAAATCTTGCTAGTCGATGAGATAGAAAATGGCATACATTATACAAGTCAGCGGGAGTTTTGGAGAGTGTTATTTCGGTTGGCGGTGGAACTGGATACGCAGATTTTTGCGGCAACGCACAGTTTAGAGATGCTTCAAGCATTTGCTGATGTTGGTTTAGAAACCAATCAGGAATGTAGCAGCGCATATTTTGAACTAGCCAAGAAACCGAAAACAGATCAAATAATCGGAATCCGGCGCGATTTAGAAACTTTGAATTACGCACTAGAGCACCAAAAAGGAGTGAGAGGTGAGTAATATTGTCATAGTAGAAAGTAAAAATGATGCAATTTTTATGAAGGCAATGGTTGAGAAACTCAACTGCGATATCCAGGTAGAACCACCTATTTATATAGATGATTATGAAAGTTTGGAAGGCTTGAGCGAAACAAAGTTAATCACTACTTTAAAAGCTTTAGAAGCTGACCTGCAAAAAAGAGATATAGAAAAAATTGGGATTATTATTGATATTGATAACTATTCAGAGGCAGATCGGTTAGAATGGGTAAATAAATGTATACAACAAGTGTTTGAATCTGAAACTTTGTCAAGCACTAAACAATTTATCGATATTTGTGGAGATAATGGAACAAAAGCCAAATTGGCTTGTTACTTTACAAATTTTGAAGGTAAAGGTGAACTGGAAACGCTTTTAAAGGCAATAAAGGATAGAGAATCACCTCATGCTGATTGTTTGAATAGCTGGAAAACTTGCATAGAAAGCCAGGGACAGCAAATTAACCAGAAAGGTTTTGATAAATTCTGGGTGAGCATCTATCTCAGGTATGATACTTGCTCAGATAACGAACAGCAACAAGCTGGCAGAAAATGCACTATGTCTGGGTTTGATTATGTTATGAAACACAAAAAAAATATTTGGGATTGGGATAATCCTGCTCTCGATGATTTGAAGGAATTTTTTAAACTATTTTGCTAACATAGTAAAATTCACGTACAATTAACTCATGAGCTTAAAAATCTACTTTCTACGACACGGTGAAACGACTTACAGCAAAACAGGCGGTTTCTGTGGCGACCTCGACCCAGAATTAACAGCCGAAGGTTCTCAAATGGCAGCACAGTTTGCCACAACTTACGCGACATTGCCTTGGAATGCTGTTTATGTGAGTCCCATGAAACGAACGATTGCTACTGCAAAACCTTTGTGCGATGCTGTGGGAATTGAAATGCAAGTCCGGGACGGATTGAGGGAAATTAAGTACGGTGAGTGGGAAGGAAAAACATTAGAATCTGTCAAACAAGAATATACAGAAGATTATATTAACTGGCTGACTGAACCTGCTTGGAATGCACCGAATGGTGGCGAAACTTCGGTGCAAATTGCCAGTAGAGCTTCCTTAGTTATTGCAGAAATTGAGGAAAAATACAAGAGCGGTAATGTGTTGGTTGTCTCCCACAAAGCCACTATTCGGATTATTCTGTGCAGTCTGTTGGGGATTGATTTGGGACGTTACCGCGATCGCATTAGTGCTTTAGCAGCTTCTGTGAGTATTGTCAAGTTTGACGTGCGCGGGCCGCTGCTGGAGGTTTTGGGCGATCGATCGTACATGGATGAAAACCTCCGCAATTTACCCGGTACTTGAAATTGCGGGTAAGGTGCGCTGGGCGCACCCTACAGTCTGCCACTAAATCGCACCGATGTAAGACAATCCTAAAATCGTACCCGTTCCCAAAATATGACCGAAGCAGAGACTTCCCACAACTGCACCCAAACTCAAGCCGCCCAACATATCCGATGAGGGCGCGGCTGGGCCTGTGTGAGGATTTTGGATGGTTGATTTGCCGATCGCAATAGCTAAAATATTGCAAATAATCATAATCAAACCAGTCGTGGGGCTCCACTCTACGGTTCTGGCGACAGTCGCAAGTAAAATTGGTGTAAACATCGATCTGCTCCTTAAACTTTAGTAAATGAAAATCTGCCTCAGAATATATATCAAAAAAATGCAACTGTTAGCTACACATTGCATTAAGAGTTAATTTTTCGACACTTTTCTTAATAAATTTCCCAGAATCTCAAGATTTCTTAGTCTGTGCAGGCGGATGAAAGTTTGACAAGACGCGATTTCAATCGCCTAGCGATCGAAAAAACGAATCAACAGGACATAATAAAGCATGAAAATACTGGTGTTAAATGCGGGTTCTAGCAGTCAAAAGAGCTGTCTTTACGAGTTAAACGATGTCCTGCCCGATCGACCTTTGCAACCCCTCTGGGAGGCTCAAATAGACTGGACTCACCAGCAGGGTATAGCAGAGTTGAAAGTCAAAACAGCAAAAGGCGATCGGCTTGAAGAGGAATTTGCCTCAGACTCTCGCAAAGATGCTATTTCTCGAATGCTGGAAACTCTTTGGAGGGGAAAAACTCAAACAATTAATGATTTAAAGGAGATTGATATTGTCGGCCACCGCGTCGTACATGGCGGAGAAGATTATCAGCAAAGTACGTTAATTTCGCCGGAGGTTAAACAGGCGATCGCCCGTTTATCTGTGTTTGCTCCCGTCCACAATCCGGTTAACCTCGAAGGTATCGAAGTCCTTGAAAAAACCCTCGGAAATGTGCCGCAAGTAGCAGTATTTGATACAGCTTTTCACGCGCAATTGCCACCTGCTGCGTTTGTTTATCCCGGCCCCTACGAATGGCTGGAAAACGGGATTCGCCGCTACGGTTTTCACGGCATTAGCCATCAATATTGCTCTCGCAGGGCGGCTCAAATTCTGAACCGCGATTTGGCCCATTTGCGGCTGATTAGCTGTCATTTGGGCAACGGGTGTTCTCTGGCCGCAATTCGCGGGGGCTGGAGTGTTGACACGACGATGGGTTTTACTCCTTTGGATGGTTTGATGATGGGAAGTCGATCGGGTGCGATCGATCCGGGGATTATCATTCATTTATTAAAGCGAGGGGATTTAACTTCGGAAAAATTAGATAATATTCTCAATCGTAATTCAGGTTTAAAAGGGATTTCTGGGGTATCTAGCGATATGCGGCAGATTGGAGAGGCGATCGCACAAAGTAATCAGAGAGCTCAACTTGCATTAGATATTTACATCCACCGTTTGCGCGCCGGAATTGGGGCGATGCTGGCTAGTTTGGGAGGATTGGATGCTTTGATTTTTACGGCGGGAGTTGGGGAAAATTCGGCTGTTGTGCGGGCGGCCGCTTGCGAAGCTTTTGGATTTATGGATTTGAAATTGGATGGGGAAAAGAATCAACACTCGCCAGTTGATGAAGATATTGCGGCAGTCGATTCAGCGGCGAGAATTTTGGTAATTCACACGCAGGAAGACTGGGAAATTGCGCGAGAATGCTGGAAACTTTACTCGCATTTGCCCTAATTCGATAGACTTCTTGCAAAAGTCCTTTAGCTCAAATTTTCGGACGGGTCGGAGATCCCGTCCCATCTATTTTTGCAAGAGGTCTGATCTATCGTAGCCCTGGTTAACAAACAGGGTGGATTAATTGTCAAACAAATAAACTAAGCTGATTGGGCTATTTGTTGATGCTACGTGAAGAATTTAACTGGTTTGTCTCGGTTAGAACAACCGAAAAGCAACTCACCGATATTTTCAAGTTGGTTAACCTTCAATCTTCAAGCTTGTGGAAGAGTATTCATTGCACTCATCCAAGCCAAAAATACTAAAAATTGTCTAACCAGGGTCAAAGCAAGCTGGTGCTTTGCCACCGCGATGAATACAGTTATCCTCCCCTCACTCGTTTCTCGGAATATAGCAGATTCAGTAAGATTGTTCGCAGAACAAACTGAGTGTGCATCACTTGTTTTTGTAAGTGAGTCTAATAGAATTTTGGTAACATTATGTTTTTGGATAGGCAAGCGTGTAACAATTGGCTGCCTATCTTTTTTTAGCATAAGTGGTCTAAATCTTTAGTCGATCTGGGTTTGGGGCCGGTTGTCACCCCCACCAGGGTTGATTTACGATCGCTTCGGAGATGCCAGATTGCGGAAGCAGGTAAATTGGGCGTCGAATAATAGTTTGATGATTCCTGTGGGGCCGTTTCTGTGTTTGGTAATAATTACTTCTGCAATTCCGCGATCGGGCGAATCAGGGTTGTAATATTCATCGCGGTAGAGCATAATTACTAAATCTGCGTCTTGCTCTATAGAATTATGGGCATACAAACCTTGTGTGGCAAAGCTTTCAATATTTTCTACTGTCATATCGTAAACCATTTCTTCGCCACAAAAATTGATTTCTTTCACCTTATCCCAATAGATATCGCTAACAGCTAGCTTGAATATCTCTTCGGCATCCAAAATATTCCCCAACTGATATGCGCGTTCTCGACCAATATCACATTTGTAATCCGTTGTGGCTGAATAACGCATACCTAAGCAATCTTGCATCTGTTTGACGGTTAAACCAAGGCGCTTTTGGGCAAGATTGACTTGAGTTCGCCAAAGTTCATTCGGAATTAAATCCCGATTAGTCTTCCCACTATCAGCATTATTTAAATATATTTTTACCTCTTCCAAACTAGATTTTTTATAATTACCAACTGCACCAATTACATTCGCAAATATTTCTATGTCTGATTTCCCTCCTAACCAAACTTGATATTGTGCGCGCCCTTTTTTACCTTGAGAAATAACTCTGACAGCCGCATTGATGTTCAGTCTAAGCAACAGAGAACGGACTCCTCTGGCTAACTTCTCGCTACTAGAAGCATAATAAATAGCTGGATAAAGACATTTCTTCCCTTTAGTCGGTTTGATACAACCATTAGTTGCCCATAGGTGTCGAAGGAAAAGAGCGATCGATTCTTGCGGTTGGGTAAATACTAAACTGGGAATAAATTTTTCATGGGAACGTAAACCAAATATTTCTAATTGTTCGAGCCATTTAGTAATCGGATTTTTAATATTGGGAGCGAGACAATAACTAGCGCAGAGATAAACTTGATACCAATCGCGTTCGCGTTTAATGCGGGGATTAATTTGATCGCCAAATACTTCTCTAGCCAACTGTGCAACTAATTCAGCTAAATCTAATTCTCGCGTCGTGTACTGAATCGTATGTCGGGATAAAGTACAACCATCACCAATTAAATGTCCTAGTAAAGCTAATTCAGCATTACCCATCGTCTGCACTTCTGTACAAGGAATTGAGCGAGGTGTAGCAATTCGATCGCCTATTTTTAATTCATCTAACCGCTTCCAACCATCTGATGTAAAGAACTTATGATTGCCTGTTGCTGTAATCGAATTTCCCAAGCAAGTCGTCATCTCCCAGACGGGCTTTACTCCAGTACAAAAAGCATTAGTCACCATCGCTTTTTCCTGTTTCAGGGTATCTGAATTTAATCCCCAAACAGCAAAGCCAGATTTGCCGACTAAATCACGAATCGGGACTTCTAATCCACTATCCGCCAGGGTAATTAAACTATCGCCACCGAGACAGCCGCTTTCGCGTAAATCAGACATCATCGGCCGCTTGTTTGTCCTCGCTTCCACACCCCGACTCAACTGAGATAAGGCAATAATCGGCACGTTGAGTTCGCGGGCTAAACCTTTAAGACTTCTGGTAATTCGAGATAGTTCTTGCACGCGGTTGTCGCTGGTACCTTCCATTAATTGCAGGTAATCTAGCAAGACTAATCCTAGGGTTCCGCCTTGTTCTGCTTGGAGGCGGCGGACTTTCGATCGTATTTCTGTGACGGTAATATTCGGAGTATCGTCAATAAATAGCGGAAGTTCTGATAAGTTGCCAATGGCTGTACTGATGGGTTCCCATTCGTTTTGACTGATTCTACCCGATCGCAACCGGTTACTTTCTATTTTGGCTTCACTCGACAGGATGCGCTGCACTAGCTGTTCTTTCGACATTTCTAAGCTGAAAACGGCAACCGGTAATTTCTGCTGTCCGGCGGCGATGTGGTGGGCGATGTTGGTACAAAAGGCCGTTTTGCCCATGGCCGGCCTGGCCGCAACGATGATTAAATCCGATCGCTGAAAGCCTCCTGTCATAGCATCTAAGTCATAGAAACCGCACGGAATACCGGGAAGCGTGAGGCCTTCATTGCGATTTTCTAGGTCTTGAAATGTTTGGTTTAGCGTTTCGCCGATCGACACTAAATCCTGTTGCGGACGTTCTTGAGTTATGCTGAAAATTTCTTGTTCGGCGCGGTCTAAGACTGTTTCTAGCGGTACTGCTGTCTCGTAACCTAATTGTACTATGTTGTTACCAGCTTCGATTAATTTCCGGCGCTGATATTTGTCTTCAACTAAAACTGCATATTGGTCGATGTTGACGGCTGAAACTGTGCGATCGACTAATTGTGCTAATTTAGTTAGTCCTCCTACTTGCTCTAACTGGTTGCGGTCGGTTAGCGCAGTTGTTACCGTCATTAAATCGGTAGGTTGACCCTGTAAAAATAACCCTAATGCCGATCGATAAATGACTTGATGAGCGGTGATGGCAAAAAACTCCGGTCGCAGAAGTTCGGCAATTCGGGAAATAGCTTCGGGGTCAATTAAAATACCGCCCAAAATTGCTTCTTCTGCTTCTATATTGGTCGGCATCAAATCGCTCATTAGTCAATAATCCTCAGCCAGTCGATTTTAGATTTTAGATTTTAGATTTTAGATTTTAGGTTTGAGATTTTAGGTTTGAGATTTTAGATTTTAGGTTTGAGATTTTAGATTTTAGGTTTGAGGTTTTAGATTTTAGGTTTGAGATTTTAGATTTTAGGTTTGAGATTTTAGATTTTAGGTTTACTCTAAAGATGAATCTGGGAGGTTGAACAATATCCTAAAATTTTAGGTTCGACCCTCAGGAGCGTCGGGGCTTGTGTCCGTTTGTCCGGCGGGGTCATTAATTATTATCAGTGTAAGCTTTTGTAGGAGTGCGATCGGTCGCGAACTCGCGTTTATACCTGACTCATGCTCTCTCGAACTCGCACTCCTGAAAAAATGCTTCTTCTTAATCTCTGCAGAGATGCTCCCGTGCTCACTCTGCAAGTTAGCGTTACTGAATCCTTACTTAACAGTGCTTAGTTGTTAGCTAATGACTAATGACTAACAACTAATGACTGATGACTGATGACTGATGACTCTTAATTACATTGGAACAACTTGAATATCAACTTCGGCGGTAACTTCTGCGTGTAGTTTGATTTCAGCTTTGTAAGTACCAGTTTGGCGAATTTCGGGCAGAGTGATGCCGCGCCGATCGACTTCTTGACTGGTAGAGTTGAAAATCAGTTCTGCTACTTCTTGGTTGGTGACCGTACCAAAAATCGCGTCTCCTTCGCCGACTTGCTTGGAGATAATGAAAGGCCCGGCTGATTCGAGGGCGGTTTTGCGGACTTCAGCTTGCTGCTTGAGCTCTAGCTGGCGCAGTCTTTCTTCTTCACGGCGGCGCTCTGCTTGCTTGAGAATGCCCGGAGTGGCTCTAAATCCCATTCCTTGGGGTACTAGGTAGTTGCGGGCGTAGCCTGGGGCTACTTCTACTACGTCGCCAGCTTTGCCGAGTTTGCTGACATCTTTATTTAAAACTAATTGGACGCGCTTGGCCATGATCGTTGGTTGTGGGGTTTTAACTGCAACTTTTTATAATAGCGAAGTTTGAGCGGCGATCGCAAGCCAGAAGAAAGTTCGGCAACGGATTATTTAACGAATGTAAGGGATGTAAGGGATTTAACGCATGGATGTTGAGATTGTGAGGTTCGAGATTCGAGGTTGGACGGAAGAAACAGGGATAATATTTTTAACGGGCAAATTCAGTTTGAAATTAGGCCAAACCGGGCTGCTGTAATGAGCCAAATCAACTACCGTGCAATGTCTTACCGAGAACTCAGGCTTTATTTTTCACGCGCTGGGCGACGATCGATCGCATTACAGTAGCAACTAACTCAGTCGGATCGATCGGCTTGGCTAAGTGTTGGTCAAATCCTGCTTGCAAAACTTGGCGCTGGTTTCCTTCTCCAGCATAGGCCGTTAAGGCGATCGCCAACAACTGCCGATACTCAGGCGCAAGCTGAGTGCGGATGCGATTTATCAACATATACCCATCCATCTGCGGCATTCCGATGTCGCTGACGAGCAAATCCGGTGCAATTTGTCCTATCGACTCTAGCGCCTCAGCACCAGATGACAGGGAAATCACCTCTGCACCCGCTTCCTCAAGCACGAAAGCGACAAAATCTCGCGAGTCGAGTTCATCATCTACCACCAAAATTCTCAATCCAGCTAGCGGCAAGGATGAGAGAGCGGGACTAACAGCCCCATTGACAGCTTCCTCCTCCTGCCTTCTAGAATCATCATTTAATAGCGGTAATCTCACCGTAAACGTCGCTCCTTGACCAACTCCTGCGCTTTCTGCCAACACCGTTCCGCCGTGAAGTTCGATCAGTTGGCGGACGATCGCCAATCCCAATCCCAAGCCGCCAAATTTGCGAGTTGTAGCGCCATCTTCTTGCCGGAAATGGTCGAAAACATAAGGCAAGAAATCGGGAGTAATACCTTTACCAGTGTCTGTGACTTGAATTTGAGCTTGGCGTTCGATTTGCGCTAATCGAACTTCAACTCTACCGCCTTCGGGAGTGAATTTCACCGCGTTTGATAACAAATTCCACACAATTTGCTGCAAGCGACTTGTATCGCCTACAACTTTCCCCACATCGGGATTTAAGATTGTTTGGATTTGAATTTTTTTTGCTGCGGCTGCTAATTGCACGGTTTCCACTGCAGATGGAATAATGTTTGCCAGATTCACCGGAGCAACATTCAATCTGAGTTTTCCTTGCAGAATCCGAGACACGTCAAGCAAGTCTTCGATTAATTGAGATTGCAGTCTCGCGTTGCGCTCGATCGTCTCAAAAGCCTTGGCACTTTGATTCGCGTTCAGCTTGCCGCCGACGAGCAGTTGCGACCAGCCTAAAATCGGATTCAGGGGCGATCGCAACTCGTGAGAAAGCACCGCCAGAAACTCGTCTTTAATGCGGTTAGCTCGCTCGGCTTCCGCGCGGGCAGTTTGTTCTAATTGCAGAACCATATCGCGCTCGGTTTCCACTTGTTTGCGCTCTGTAATGTCGATCACAGAGCCGATATAACCCTCAAATTGTCCGCTTTTGGAAAATCTGGGAGCAGCCGCATCGATCGCCCAAGAATATCCGCCATCCTTACGCCTGATGCGGTATTCCACGCGGAAAGATTCCTGGCGTTCGTTGGCGGTCAAAAATGCGTTCTTGGCCTGTTCTCGGTCTTCTGGATGCAGCGCGTTTACCCAACCCAATCCCAAACCTGTTTCCTCAGTTTGACCTGTAAAGTCATACCAGGTTTGGCTCAGGAAACTGCAGTAGCCTGTGGAGTTTGTTACCCATACCATAAAGGGAGTGTTGTTAGCCATATTGCGGAATCGTTCTTCGCTTTCTTGCAACGCGGCTTCTGCTTGTTTGCGTTCTGTGATATCCCGACAGACAATCACTCCGCCTTTGATTTTGCTGCTAGCATCAACTACTGGATAACCGCTGATACTGATCCAGCGATCTTCGGAATCTTCGCGGCGGACAAATGCCTCTACATCATTGACATATTCACCTTTGATTGCTTTGGCTAGAGGTAGTTCAGCGTCGGGGAAAAGAGTGTTTTTATCTGCCAAAAATAGCCCGTAAGTGCTCGACCATTCCTCACAAGATTTTTGATTCGATAGCTGACCGAATATCCCCACGGCAGCTCTGTTAAACAGCACAAACTCCCCTTGTTGGTTGGCCAAAATCAAACCGTCACCAATGCTGTCAATAATTACTTGCAGTAACTTAGTTTGTTCTTCCCGGACGACTTCTGCTCGTTTGCGATTTGTGATGTCGCTGGAGATGCCAATCAAGCCGATGACTTCTCCCGCCCGATCGCGGTAGGGAGCTTTCATTGACACGAATGTCCGAATGCCATCGGGAGATTCTTCGACGACTTCTGTTTGTCCGGATTCCATAATGCGCCGATCGTTTTCCGAGACTGTGGCTCCAAGTTCTGCTATTGGGTAGAAATCGCGATCGCGCCGGCCAATTACTTCAGCAGCAGGTTTGCCCAGTACGTCCAGCGTGGCTGGATTTGCATAAATAATCCGTCCTTCTCGATCTTTGACAAAAATTGGCGTGGGGGCTGACTCGTTAATCAGATTCAAAATCGCATTCTTTTGCCGCAGTTCTTCTTCAGTGCGTTTGCGATCGCTAATATCGCTCCAATAAGCGGTAAGTCCTTCGGCCGCAGGATAGGCGCTCACTTCTATGTATATTTGGAGAGACGGCGAAAACTCTTCAAATTTGACAGAAACTTGCTCGTTAACGACTCGATGAAATTCTTGATATACCCTCGAATTCGATTCTCCCTCGGCGGGGAATAGCTCCCAGATCGATCGACCTAACAAGTCGTTTCTCGATCGAGAAAGCAGTTTTTCAGCAGTGGAATTAACGTAGGTATAGCGCCATTGTGCATCGATCGCCATAAAGGCATCGGTAATACTTTCTAGAATATTGCTGACTTGCTGGGAGGCCGCTTGCACCGCGAGTTCAGCGTTTTTGCGCTCGGTGATGATTTCGGAAAAAATCATGATGCCGCCAATCTCGTTGGTGTTGGTTCGCCAAGGGTAAATTTCCCAGCGCACCCAGTCTATCGATCCATCAGCGCGGCGCAACCGATCTTCTTGGCAGGTTTCGACCGATCCCGCCAGACAGCGCTGGTGGATTTGTTTGAAACGATCGGGCAAATTGGGAAAGATTTCGTAGTGCGATCGGCCCACAATGTTTTGAGTGCCGAGCCCGTAACTTGCGAGCCAGCGGTCGCTCACCAGCATATACCGCATCTGGCGGTCAAACATCGCCACCCCCGCAGGCGAATGTTTTACGAACAGCCGCAGTTGCTCTTCCTGTTGCCGCAAAAGATTCTCCGACTGTTTGCGGGCGCTGATTTCTTTGAAAAGTATGGCGACTTTTCGGCTGTCCGGCTCAGGAGTGCGGAACGCCGAAACCTCAAACCAGCGGTTCATCACTTCCGAACCCTGCTCGAAGCGCACGGGTTCCCCTGTCAGCACGACTTTCCCGTAAATCTCAAACCAATAATCTTCGATATCCGGAAGCAGTTGTCGCGCCGTTTTACCCGCAGCTTGTTCGAGTCCGCTTTGTTTGACAAAGGCCGGATTGACTTCCAAAAAGCGGTAATCGATCGGCTTTTCGTTGGCGTCAAACAGCATTTCGATGACGCAAAAACCTTCGTCTAGCGACTCAAACAAAGTGCGGTAGCGTTCCTCAGAACGGCGCAAAGCAGCAAGAGCTTGTTTGCGGTCGCTAATATCCATAAACGCCGCCACACAGCCGCGAACTCCGCCTTGTTCGTCCAATAACGGCACCGCATTTACCAACCAATCCAAGGTCGTGCCGTCCTCGCGCACCATTTGAATTTCCATATCTCGCACTGCGACGCCGGAAGCCACGGATATTTGCATGGGGAGTTGTTCTCCCGGAATTTGCTGTCCGTTGGGGAGTCGTCTGAACGGAAGGACTGCGGCTGGCTCTCCGGTTCCAGAAACATTGGTATCGGGCAGCACTTTCAACATCGACTGGGCAAACCGATTAGCGCGAATTACTTGACACTCTGGGTCGTCGGCGATCGTAATGCCGACGGGTACAGCATCAAGTATCGATTGCAGTTCATTAACTCGTCGCTCTAGTTCTTGGTTGAGCCGTTGAATTTCTTTTTTGCTGGCTTTGCGTTCGGTAATTTCATGCACCGTCACATTCACGCCCAGGAGGCGATCGTCCTCGCCCCTGAGCGGATAGAGACTCAACAGCCAATCCTGTTCTAGTTCTGGCTGTGCTGAGTTTGTCCTGCGAACTTCGAGCTGTTTGAGAGGAACTTTAGTTTCAATAACTTGTCGGTAAAGCGGCTCTAAATCATCTGCCATTTCGGGCAAGATTTCGCGCCATGTTTTGCCGATGTGGGCGGCGGCTGGAACTCCGTTAATTTCTGCTAGGCGATCGTTGATGCGGACAAACCGCAACTCGGTATCGATAAAGCAAAGTCCGATCGGCGCGCTAGCATAAATCGCCTCGATTTCTGCGAGTTGTTGCTGCACAGTTTGCGCTTGTTTAATAAAAGCAGCCCTCGCCGCTTTCTCCTCGGTCACATCTTGAAAATAAACGGCAAGTCCCGAGGCGATCGGATAGGCTCGTACCGCATACCAAGCATTGAGCGGCGGATAAAAAGATTCAAAACTAACCGTAACTTGGAAGCTCGCGGCGTGGCGATATTCCTTTTCAAACAAACTGCCCACAGATTCGGGAAACTCTTCCCAAATGATGTTGCCAATCAACTCTTTCGGGAGTCGATTCAGCCACCGCGCCGCTTGCAAATTGAGGTAGGTAAATCGCCAGTCTCGATCCAAAGCAAAGAACCCATCCGAAATACTTTCGAGGGTGTCTGACAGTTGTTGGGCCCGCGCGTGAGTCAAGGCTTGTGGCTGAGGTTGAGAGATCTCGGTGAAGGTTGTTACTACCGCATAGGGAGTCGATCGATCTCCCTGAAATAAAGGTTGAGAATTGAACGTCAACCAAATCAATTCTCCCTGTGGTCGATAAAAGCGCATGATGACATTTGAGGACGGTCTCCCTGTTTGCAGCGACACCATCGCCGGATGCGTCTGGCCGGGAAAATCCGAGCCATCTTCGCGCACTGTCTGCCACAGACTATTTATGGAAGTGCAGCCCTGCATCTGTTGTGCTGTCATCCCCAACAGATTCTGGGCGTGAAAATTGCACCCCTGAATGCTACCATCTGCCAATTGCAGAACCATCCCTACATCTGCGGGCAAAGGCGCGGCTGGGTAGAACGTTTTGTTAGAATTCGTTGAAACAGAGGGGTCGATTTTCGGTTGGGGTTCGGTATTGCCTGGATTTTGCATCGGTTTCTAACAACGCTCATTTTACTTTTGGCCAAGCCAATCGCGCTCGTCAATGAATAGGGAAATAATTCACAGGAACTTTTGATTTAATCCGGGTGACAATTCAAACCTCAGAGGGATGTCGATCGTCCTGCTGGAATATCAAGCTCTAGACAATTTATTTTATATGAAAATCCCACCTCTTAACAAGTTGCGAGATTCAGCACAGGCGACGGGCAGTTTTCTGGTTGTTGCAAATGCGATCGAGTAGGGAAAAACTACCATACTCAAAATATGTCAACTAAAGTGATGCGCTTTCTATCAATACCGAAACCGTGCGAAAGCTCCGCCCCAATCAATTATGGCTCGATCTAGCGATCTTGATTGTTCGTAATGCTCAAAATCGGTCTTTCATGCCGCGCAATCGAGCGAAGGTTTGCACTGGATCGCGGGTGTTGACGGCTGATTGGAGGTTGGGACAATCCCAGCGCAAAAATGGGTTTGTGCTTTTTTCGATGCCGATCGATGATGGTATTGTAGGTTGCGATCGGCTGCGCGCTTCCTTGACTTCGGCGAAGCGGTGCTGTAAATCGGGATTGTCGCCATCCACACTCAAGGCAAATTGCAGGTTTTTGAGCGTGTATTCGTGGGCGCACCAAACTCTTGTATTGTCGGGCAAGTTTCGCAGTTGCCCGAGGGAAGCTACCATTTGAGCGGGAGTGCCTTCAAACAGTCTGCCGCAGCCTCCAGCAAATAAAGTGTCGCCGCAGAACAATTCGCCGGTTTCGCCTGGGTTGCTGGGGGGGAAATAGTAGGCGATGTGAGCTTTTGTGTGACCGGGTACGAAGAAAATTTCGGCAGTTCTGTTGGCGAAAGAAACTCGATCGCCCGCTTGTAAAAACACTTGCTGTCCCGGAATTCTGCCTCTGTCTTCTGCGCCGCCGTAAACTTTAATGTTGCCAAAGCGATCGATCAGTTCTTGATTGCCGCCTACGTGGTCGCTGTGGTGGTGCGTGTTGAAAATTGCGGTTAATTCGGCTCCGAGCGATCGCAGTTGCTGCAAGACCGGCTCTGCTTGCGCTGGATCGACGACGGCTGCTGTGCCGCGATCGGGGTCGTGCAGCAAGAAAATGTAGTTGTCGGACAGTACGGGAAGCCGATAAACCTGCATAGAAAACTGCCTCTCAACAGTAATTTTTTACTTACAATCAATGAATGTAAACACTGAGCTAGTTCGTCAAGAACTGCAAGCTGCTATGATTATTCTGACATAAAAGCGCGATGACTTATGCGAACGTCTCAAAACAAATCGAACTTAACAATATTTCAAATGGTCGATCGGATTGTCGCGTCTGGCAAAATCTCTCGCCGGGAACATTTAGTTTTGACTTCGGCTATCCTCTCTGATGATAAAATTACAGAGGAGGAGCGACATCAAATCAATCGGATCTTTGATTATCTCCAAATTGGTCGCATCAAGTTTATCGATTGAACTTGTAAATTCACCAGATAATCGACAGTTGCAGTAAAAAAAAGGCCTAATAAAATGAGTGCAGAAAAACCAACTATTTTAGTGACGGGCGGAGCTGGATATATTGGCTCTCACGCGGTATTAGCACTGAAAAACGCCGGTTACGGTGTGGTGATTTTGGATAATTTAGTTTACGGCCACAGAGATCTAGTAGAGCAGGTTTTGCAGGTGGATTTGGTAGTTGGCGATACGAACGATCGCTCTCTTCTCGACAACTTGTTCGCCGCGCACAAAATAGATGCGGTAATGCACTTTTCTGCTTACGCTTACGTGGGCGAATCTGTTACAGACCCAGCTAAATATTACCGAAACAATGTCATCGGCACTATTACCCTTTTGGAAGCAATGCTAGCTGCTGACGTGAAGAAATTTGTGTTTTCTTCTACTTGCGCGACTTACGGCGTACCGCAGAAAATTCCGCTTACAGAAGACCACCCGCAAAACCCGATCAATCCCTACGGTGCTACTAAGTTAATGGTAGAACGGATTTTGTCGGATTTTGACGCTGCGTACAATTTGAAGTCTGTTTGTTTCCGCTATTTTAACGCGGCTGGGGCTGACCCTAACGGGTTGTTAGGAGAGGATCACAATCCAGAAACTCACTTGATTCCGCTGGTGTTGTTCGCTGCTTTGGGGAAACGAGATTCGATCGCAATTTTTGGCACGGATTACGATACTCCTGACGGTACTTGCATTCGGGATTACATTCACGTTAACGATTTGGCGTCGGCTCACATTTTGGGATTAGAATATTTGCTAAATGGTGGCAAATCAGATTTCTTTAATTTGGGCAACGGCGGCGGGTTTTCGGTGAAAGAGGTGATAGAAACGGCTCGCCAAGTGACCGGAAAAGAGATTAAGGCGGTTGAGTGCGATCGGCGTCCGGGAGACCCGCCTTCTTTGGTTGGCAGCAGCGAGAAAGCCATCAAAACCTTGGGTTGGTCTCCAGAATATCCCGACATTGAGAACATTATCTCCCATGCTTGGCAGTGGCATCAAAAACGTCACAACTCTTAGTCTTTAAGGTGCGCCTTCCGCACCTTCCCCTTAACTTTAGAAAATACGCCCAATTTGCGGAAGTAGGCTGACCATATTCGACCGTACTTTACGCGATTAAGATAAGTGAAAAACCCGCCACTCTCATTTAATGTTTATTTGTAATTACCTATTTAAATAACTAAAAGAATTAGTAAATTAAGCAGTAAAAAAATAATGAATTCAGATAAATTAGCAGCTAAGGGATTTATTACTATTTTAACGGGTCTTTACTCTTTCCAAGATTGCGTTCATTTTCTGGCCTCGGTCAGGAAATTTCACCGGGAACCAATTATTATCTTAATAGATAGAGTACCTATAATTTTATATCCCTTACTTCAGGTGTTTGGAAATGTCATATTGAAACCTGCACCCTCTAATAAAAATCCTGTTTTAGCGTCGCGGCAAGCTAAGCTGGCTTTGTACGGAGAATCTCTGTTTGACAAGACTATTTATATGGATTGCGATATTTGTTTGCTGTCGCCAATTGATGAGGTTTTTGATTTTCTTGATGAAGTAGACTTACTGGTGACAGAAGACGTGCAGCCTGCAATTGCTAAAGCTGCAAATTTATTAAGAGTCAAGCAGGATATTCTATCAACTTTACAGTCTGTCGGATTGCCGTTAAACGAAAATAGCATTCAATACAATGGCGGATTTATCGCTTTTACTAAAAGCACTAAAAATCACGAATTGTTCCACAATTTTTTGAAATATTTTGAGATAGTAGTTGCCAATCAAAATGTGCTATTATTAAAGGATCAAGGTGCTTTTGCCGCTGCGGTTGAATCTGTCAAACCGAAAATGAAAACTTTGTCTGCTGTTTACAACTACTTGGATAAGTGGAAAGATGTTTATGCGATCGACAAACCGATTAAAGTAATGCACTGCACTTATCCTTACCGCCCTCAGTACGCGAAGAACGTGACGCGATCGATCTTTACTAGAATAGTCGATCGTATGGCTAAAATATTTTTACCAAATCAACTTAACAATCCCTGGCGTTTAAAATAAACTTGAGTAACGTATTCAAAATTTCTATATTATAGCAACCGCTGCCAATTACTGAACATCTATCTCTTTGTTTCTTTCTCTTTCTGTTATCTGCCCCCTCTGCTTTTGATTTAAAAAATATTATTCATAACAAATGAAATTATAACTAATCTAGCTATTCTGCAACCTTATACGGAAGAACTATATCAATACTTTAGCACTTATGCAAGGAAGCATTTTTTATACTATCTGTACTGGTAAGGTGAGCAGTCCGCAAGCTACAACTAGAGTCTGTGCGTAAGTCCTGTATTTGCAAAAAATATCCCAATAATCAACCATAAAAATTATTCATATTATTTGGTAATTCGTGCAGCAAAAGCGAGTAATTTATCTGGTTGTGGTACGGGGACTAGGCTGTAAACATTCAAATAATTTGTTGTTGAGGATATTTTTAAATTGGGTAATTGGGTTTACTCAAAAAGGCTATAAGTCTAATGCTAACTTTTTAGCATGAAATTTAAACCAGGATTTGCCGATTAAAAAACAATTTGATTTAATTTCTTCCTGAGAAGTTGCCAAACACTAGCCCCCTGAGTGTGTCCAGATATTGGTAGAGTCTTTAGTGAAGCCGATCGCAGTTATTTTATTCTCTGCCACAGTACCATTTTAAAGAAGAAAAAATCGCGTAAATGAACAGTTGCCCGACTGTTGAGCAAAACTATTCCAATAGCAAGGATATCTGGCAATTGGCTGCGTGAAACATAAAATATGCAGGACTTATGCACGGTTCCCCAAAAAAACCAGGTTTCTCGTTGTCGCGAGCGTATATGACGAAATTGCGTGAAGAACCGGGTTTTTGCGTTCAGGACTGATATGGCAAAACGATCGACTTAAATCGTACTGCGCCCAGAATATACTTATATTTGCCAGGGGGGATATTTAACAACCAATCCAGTCTTGCAAAAAGCTCCCGATCGAACTAACATTTTTCAGCTTTCCTTAATTCATCCGCAGCTTTATTTGCCAAAAGCATCAGGAGCAACCAATTTTAGACAAGAAATCAAAGATGCTTTAGCCTTAAAAGATCCGAAACTTTCCATAAAAAAATATTGTTTGCTTTGCTACCCTTGACAAAAGCTCGGTTAAGTACGAAAATAAAGCAACTTTTTTAAAAAAAATTACCAAGTGAAAGTTTCATTAGTGGTGAGCGATTTGTCGGGAGCAGGTGCAATCCGTGCTTTTCTCTTAGCTCAAGTCCTGATAGAGCTTAACTGCGAGGTAGAAGTTATCGGATTTCTGTTTGGCAAGGAATTGTATGCTATTCCTCCGCGAGGCATCCCGGTATGTGCGATACCGGGTAAAAAATATCCGGGGTTTTTGATGGATGCTCAAAAAGTTTTAAAAAAAATAGATGGAGATATTATTTATGCAGTCAAACCTAAACCTACAAGCTTTGGTTTATCGCTGCTAAAAATACTGGATACTCGCCGCCCTGTCATTTTAGATATAGATGACTGGGAACTTAGCTGGTTCGGTGGAGGTGAATGGAAATACCGTCCCTCTTTCAAACAACTTTATCGAGATATTTTCCAACAAAACGGTCAATTGAGAGAACCAGATCATCCGCTATATGTCAAGTGGATGGAAAGTTTAGTTTCCCGCGCTGATGCAGTCACCGTTCATACTGAGTTTTTAAAACAGCGTTTTGGTGGTATATATTTGCCTAACGGCAAAGATACTGAAATGTTCGACCCCGCTAAATACAATCCTGAATTGAGCAGGCAGCGTTACGGCTTGTCGGGGTATAGGGTTCTGATGTTTCCCGGGGCACCGCGACCTCATAAAGGTGTTGAGGATGTTTTGATGGCCCTCGAACAGTTAAACGAGCCCGATTTAAAATTAGCGATCGTCGGTGGGAGTCCTTATGATGATTATGATGATAAACTTGTGAAACAATGGGGGCGTTGGATTGTTAAACTGCCCAGGTTTCCAGTCGAGACGATGCCGTCCGTCGTCGCGGCAGCTCATGTTGTCGTTGTTCCTCAGCGAGAAACTCTCACAGCCGTGGCTCAGTTTCCGCTCAAGCTGACAGATGGCATGGCAATGGCTAAGCCTGTTTTGTCTACGCGAGTGGGGGATATTCCAGCAATTTTAGGGGAAACCGGTTATTTAGTCGAGCCGAGTTCTCCCGCTCAAATTTCCCAAAAAATTCAATGGATATTTCAAAATTTGACAGCCGCAAATTTGCAAGGAATGAAAGCTCGGGAAAGATGCGTAAAAAAATATAGCATTCAAGCAATGGCACCGATACTTTCAGATATAATTTCAGGTATATAGAGCTAAATTTCAAGCGACTGAATGGAGGAGGAAACACTGGTTGTAATTAAAGAATATTTTGAGATGCCGTACTGTTTAGCTGGGAATGCTTCATGTCTGCCAATAAGCTACTCCTAAAATTTGCCAGACGATATCCCGGCAGGATTCTGTTAACTGTAATGCTGGGCTTTTCCGGGGCTTTATTCAACGGTATCAGCACTACTCTGATTGTACCAGTGCTTTTAAGTTTTTTAGACGAAGCTATCGAGCTGCGCGGCGCTCCACCTGTAATTAAAACTTTGATGTATCCCTTTGAGGGAATGCCGCCAAATAAGCGTTTAATGTTGATAACAGTGACGATTGTTCTGGCAATTATTTTGAAAAATGTTGCGAGTTATATTAATACTTTAGTAGCTACTTCTCTGACGCGATCTCTGACTTTTGATTTGCGAGAAGCAGGTTTGCGCTTGTTGTTAGAAGTAGATTTAGATTTTTATTCTAAAACTAAAGTCGGGGATTTAATTAATAGATTGGGCGGAGAGATTGGCCGGACTGCTAGTGCAGTTGGCACGGCGATCGGAATGTTTACTACCTCAATCACGGTTTTGGTGTTTGTGGGTTTGCTGCTTTCTATCTCGTGGAAATTGACGGTGACATCTACAGTTTTGCTGGCGTTAGTTGCTTGGACAAATCAATATATTATTAACCGTTCCAAGCATTTTGGACACCTGCTTTCTGAAATGTCGAAAGATTATTCGGTTAGAGTCCTCGAAACCATGACTGGGATTCGGCTGGTCAAGTCAACCGGGAACGAGGAAAGGGAGTATGAGCGGATCAAGTATTTGATTCACAGGCGAGAACAAGCGGATTTTCAGGCTCAGGTCAATTATGCGGCGATCGCTCCAATAAACGAAGTTGTTAATTTGATAGTTATTATTTTGATTGTCTTTATAGGACGCACAATATTTGCCAATGAAATAGAGTCTATTTCTACAGTTTTGTTGACATATTTATTGGTGCTTTTTCGGTTAATTCCTTTCATTTCTCAGTTGAATAACGGGCGGAGTCAGTTTGCTAATACGTCGGCTAGTGTAGAGGTGGTAAATGAGTTTTTGCGCTGTGATGATAAGCCGTTTATGCTAAACGGTTCTGTGCCTTATAATCATTTGCAATCGGGTATTCATTTTAATAAAATATCTTTTAGTTATCCAAATCACAAAAATTTAGTTCTTCAAGGAGTTGATTTATTTCTACCTCATGGAACTACTTTGGCTTTGGTAGGAGCGTCGGGTTCTGGCAAGTCAACTTTGGCAGATTTACTGCCGAGATTTTACGATCCTACTGAAGGTCATATCTCGATCGATGGCAGGGATTTGCGCGAATTTGAGCTGAAAAGTCTCAGACAAGCGATGGGTATTGTTAGCCAAGATACGTTTTTGTTTAATGCTTCTGTGCGCGAAAATATTGCTTACGCTAGGCCCGAAGCGACTGAGGAAGAAATTGTGGAAGCGGCGAAGGGAGCGAATGCTTACGAGTTTATCCAACTGTTGCCGGAGGGGTTGGATACTCAAATTGGCGATCGGGGGGTGATATTATCGGGAGGTCAGCGTCAGAGAATTTCAATTGCTAGAGCCCTGCTGCAAAACCCGGAAATCTTAATTTTGGATGAGGCAACGAGTTCGCTGGATACGGTTTCGGAAAGGTACGTGCAAGCGGCGATCGAGAAATTGAGTTGCGATCGCACAACCTTGGTAATCGCCCACCGCCTCTCCACAGTCCAAAAAGCCGACAAAATCGCCGTGATCGATCGCGGACAAGTAGTAGAAATTGGCTCCCACGAAGAATTGCTAGCAAAAGGAGGTTACTACACTCGCTTGTATTCAGTGCAATTTGCCGAAGAAACCGCTCGCGATGAAGCTCTAATTAGAGGTTCTTACGAAATTCGCACTCGCTTGACTCCCATGATAGCTTACCTCAAATTGCTAGTAGATGAAATGGTAGACTCTCCCGAAGAAAGAGACGAGTTAATCAGAGAATCCTTTCACTCGGCTGCTAATATTTTCACGACTTTAGAATTTATAGAAAAAACTATTAAGCGTCAAGCTGTTAAAAAATAGTAAGTAGTCAGTTGGCAGTTGGCAGTTGTTATTTTCCCAGTTAGGATCGTCAATTAAATAATTTCCCTTTTTTCTTGTGGGATGGGCGTCCCGCCCGTCCCACAACAGCCATGAAAAGTCGATTTTATTTAATTCTCATCCCTTACCAATTCCCAATTACCAATTCGCAATTACCAATTACCATGTCTAAATATTATGTATTTTTTACCAGAAATGTCTTGCCGCAATCCAACGTAGCGAGCTTAGTTCAAGTTGCCCACTCTGCAAATGCCGCAGCAAATCTCGGTTATCCAGCAGTTTTGGTATACCTCCGCAAAGGATGGAATACTTTGAATCCGGTTGATTTACTTCGTCCTTTTCAACCGAGGAAACCGGATGACCAACTTGCCAAAATTTACAATATTCAAGATAAATTAAAAGTAGCAGATTTGCCCATGCCCTGGCCGATCGACCTTTGGGACAGCAAGTGGACGAGTGCGAGTACGATCGTCTCAAAATACTATTTACCGATTCACCTGGTTAAATCCACTAAAATTGTCCACACCCGCGACTGGAACTTTGTCAAAGCTGCCATTAAAAACGGTATTCCCGCTATCTACGAACAGCACCACCACGAAGACAAAGATTTTCAACCTGAAGTCGTTCGCAATCCTCTATTTCAAATTTCTGTAACTGTTGCAGATACTGTCAGAGACAGCATGATTAAGAACGGGATGCCACCCGAAAAAGTAATTACGCTGCACAACGGTTTTAACCATTTTTTTCTCGCGAGACAAACAGAAGCTGCTCGTAATTGGCGACAGCAATTATTAACAGATGGAAGACAGTATTTAGCAGTTTATGCAGGGGGACTGTACCCGTTTAAAGGTGTTGATATGTTGGTGGATGTGGCTCAGGAATTGCCGCTGGTTCAATTTGCGATCGCAGGCGGTGATTCATCCCAAGTAACAGCCTACCAGAAATTAGCCCAATCCAAGCAAGTTAACAACATTAAATTTCTCGGCTACCTGCCTCAAAATCAACTGGCTAGCTTGCTGCAAGCAGCCGATGTTTTGACTCACCCGCACTGTTTGACAGAAGCCGCGACGTTCACATCTCCTTTAAAATTCTTTGATTACATGGCATCGGGAACTCCGATTGTGGCGACGGAGATTGCATCTTTAATGGAATTTAAATCGGGAAACATAGCAGCAACTTGGTGCGAACCGGATAACCCGCACCATTTCGCGCAAAGCATTCGAGATTGTTTAACCAAATATCCGAGGAAAAGCGAAGGCTATGCAGAAACAATGGATTTTGTCAAGCAATTTTCCTGGGAAAATAGGATAGAGAGAATTATGGGCTATATAGATGAAGGTGTGCGATCGCAAATCATTAATTAATCCTCTTCCGATAATTTTAAAATCGGTAGGGGCAGGTTTTACCAACAATCATCGCCTCAAATAAACAATCTCATAAACCCGCCCCGCCCACACGCAAAAACCAGACTTATTATTAGATATGAACCAAAAAATCATCGGCACAATCACCACATATCCAGGCATGAGTCAAAGCGACTGGCTGTGGCAACAAACCCCCCACAACTTCGGCGAATGGGGCAACATTCAAATGCTAGCAAATCACCCAGAGCCAGAGTTTTTACTCATGTATCAATTTGACTTTCCCCGATCGCCAAAACAGCAATCCTGGCTCGATAAAATTCGCCGTCCCAGCCCCAAAAATCCCGAAAACGACATTCGAGAAAAATTTCGCGGTGTCCCCAAAGAACGCATAATTTACCTGATCCGCGAGCCACCATTACCAGAAGTAATTGAAATTACCAAAGCCAATTACGAACAAGCAAAACTTTACTGCGGTTACATTTCTGGTCCCGACGACTTCGCACCAAAACCCGATTATATGCCCGCGATTTGGTATCACTCTAACTCGTTTCGAGAACTGGATGAAATGCCGCCACCAACTAAAACTAAATCCTGTTCTTGGATAACTTCAGGTGTTAGCCGCAGCGCCAATCACCGCCACCGATTAGATTTTATCAAATTGCTGCAAGAACGAGAATTATATTTTGACCTTTACGGGCGAAACTTGCCAATTTGGGCGCGCGGAAAGGGCACTGTAAACAATAAATGGCACGCCGTCGCGCCATACTATTACAACTTAGCTATTGAAAATTATGCCGAAAACGATTGGTATGTCAGCGAGAAGCTTTGGGATGCTTTGTTAGCTTGGTGTTTGCCAATTTATTACGGCGGTTCGGCGGCAGATAAATTGTTGCCGGCGGGGAGTTTTCTGCGGCTGCCAAGTTTGGATGAGAAAGGAGTAGAATTTATTAAAGAAGTTGTGGCTACTGCGGATTATTGGCATGAAGCGAGGGATAAAATTGCCGAAGCCAGACAAATTATTCTCCACGAATTGAACTTGCTCAATTGGCTATCTAAGTTTGTATCTCAGGAAATAAATCTTAATAATTCGTAAAAGCAAGAACCCCGATTTTTATCATAAGTTCTTGGGGGAAGGGGTGACAGGATGAAGGGGCGGCTTGACTGACCAGTACGATCGCTCCTGTAGAGTATGTTGTATATTTTGAAGTACCGAGGAGAAGCTTGTGGCTTTAAAGAATTACGGTGTTTTAAAAGGTCGTCCTGTGGGACGGCGTTTGGCGATTACGTCTAATGCTCATTACCAAGTTCACTTAGTTTCGGAAGATACAGACTACCGAATTGCCGTCAACGTCAAATCGCAGCTAGAACCGTCGGAATTAGAGTATTTGGTTGATGAAAATTTCTCTTATCCCATTTTGGCAGATTTGGCAGAGTTGCCTTTGGGCTTCAAGGAACTGGAGAGAAAGCCCGGTGGTTTGGCACTTGATTTTATTCGCGGTAATTTGTTCGATCGCACTAAAATGATACCTCTACCCTTCGATGTACCTGGTGCGGATAATGACTTAAACGAGAAAATTGACAAATACGTGCAGCGGGCAATGTCGGATGAATCAGCTTATATCTATGCTTTCGGCGAGAAATGGGGGCCCGAAAGAATCAAAGACAAAATCTTCGGCTTTTTGCCCGGTAACGGCATTCACGACATCCACATGAATCAAGGGAATGCCGGCAAGTTTGCCAAAGATAACGGCGTTTGGCAAGACGGCGGAATGCTGTTACACTTCCCGTCAGAGAACCGCTGGGTAGGCATTTTCCTCAAGTTTCAATCGCAAACTTGGCACACTGATGACAATTCGGGACAGCCTATCGACACGATACCCTCACCCATTATCGGCAAACCTCCTGTCAAACCTGTCACAGGAGGTAAAGTTCTAGAACCTGACTATATTGTCAGAATTGTGGCGGCGTTAGTAAGTCCTGTGGGTGAAGATGCTGGAAAGGAAACCGTAACGCTGCTGAATGCTTCACCGGATGCAATCGATTTGACTGGATGGTCGATCGCAGATAAGTTAAAAAACAAGCATAGCCTTTCCGGTACGGTTGCTGCTGGTGCTTCTCTGGTCGTTGCCTTGCCACCAAACGTGCAACTGAGTAAAAAAGGTGGCTTGATTACGCTGCTGAATAAAGAAGGTCTGAAAGTTGACGGCGTGTCGTACACTGAGCAACAAGCACAGCGCGAAGGTTGGACGATCGTGTTTTAATTATACGACTTACGCACGGGTCAGAAACCGGGTTTTTTGCGAGAATAATTAGCAGCCCGAAGCAACAGTAAAAACCCCGGTTTCTTTGGTTTTTATCCGTAATTTTGGAACTCAGAAAATAGCGCAATGACAGAAAACCAAAATCAACCCAGAGAATACGAGGCCGTACTCGGCGGTCAAAATCCTCCTCCCCTCGGTGCTGCTGTCTTAGGCGGGATTCCCGGCGTTAAGAGTCGTTTGGCTTCACCGATTGTCGAGGTAAAAATTGCTGCACTGTCTGAAGCGCTGAAATATGGAGATGCAGCTTTAGATTTAATAATTGGGGTACTGCAAGATAAATCAATGGCTGTGAAATTTACAGCCTATTCGCTGCTGAAGGATAGAGATGAACCAAATATAAAACAGGAGTTACAAAAATATTTGCCTATTTTTGACTTTGATGTAATAACAGTTGATTCGTATGGAAAAGAAAACCGTCGCAGCCGTCATTATGCTCACTTCTTCGCAGAAGACTTAGGGAACGGAGTTGTGCTGGAAATGGTATCGATTCCCGGCGGCACTTTTATGATGGGCTCGCCAGCAACAGAGGAAGGTAGAGACAATTGTGAAAGTCCGCAGCATCAAGTAACAGTACCCGCTTTTTATGCAGGCAAATATCCCATCACCCAAGCACAGTGGCAAGAAGTGATGGGAAACAACCCATGTTTGTTAAAACGTGAAAAACTTCCTGTGGTAGGTGTATGCTGGCCCGATGCTGTCGAATTCTGTGGCAAACTATCGCAAAAAACCGGGAAAAAGTATCGTCTCCTTAGTGAAGCAGAATGGGAATACGCCTGTCGCGCGGGAACAACAACCCCATTTCATTTTGGGGAAACCATTACCCCGGAATTAGTCAACGATGTTAACTATGACGGAAACAGACCCTACGCAAATGTACCCAAGTCACTTTACCCCGAACAAACAACCTATGTAGGGAGTTTTCCTCCTAATGCCTTTGGGCTGTACGATATGCACGGTCAGGTTTGGGAATGGTGCAGCGATAGGTGGCACAGCAACTATAACGGCGCACCAACTGACGGAAGTTCCTGGGAAACTGGCACAGATAATAACCGAGTGCAGCGTGGAGGTTCTTGGTTCCACCTTGCGGTCAATTGCCGCTGTGCCTTTCGCTTGTCGGACTCGGGGGGCAACAGCAGTAGGTGGAGTTGGATGGGTTTTCGCGTAGCGGTAGCGTCGGTTTCTCCCTCGGCATAGTTTTTCCGCGAGAACTCTTGTCTATCCTTTTACCCTTTAGCCCTCTACACTTTTTCTTTACTATATATGAATGGAATTTGCACGCTTGCCAACGATACAGTTTATGACCAAATAATTGCCTTGCTCAACAGTATTGAAGTTATCTTAGGCTCAAATATTCCTGTCTGCATTTATCCTTTCGACGACCAAATAGAGCAAATCAAAGCTGAAATTGTTAACCGTCCCAACGTCTTTATTTATGAAGATAGCGCCTCTATTCAGCGATGGGATAAATTCATGCTAGCAGCCGCACCAGAGCGTTTGAACCGCAAAAAATTCCGGCTTTACGGCGCACACCGGCGCTTTTGCACTTTCGACGGCCCGTTTGAAAAGTTTATCTACATGGATGCGGATACTTTGGTGATGAATTCCCTTGATGCGGTTTTTCAGAAGTTAGAGTCATCGGATTTTGTGGTTTATGATTTTCAATTTCGCGACCCAACTAAAGTATACAACATTCAGTCACCAAAACTGCTCGAAGTTTTTGAGCAAAATCGGATAGACTCGGAAATATTTTGTTCGGGATTTTACGCCAGCAAGCAAGGATTGTTTGAGCAAGATACTAGGGAATGGCTGTTATCTCAACTGCAATCGGGCGATGCGGAAATTCTCTATGAAGGTGCGGGAGAACAGCCGCTGCTCAATTATATGGTGATGAAAACTGGGATGAATAGCTATAATTTTGCTTACAGCCTACCGGATGGCGAAAAAACCGGGTGCAGCGTCACTTCCAAACATTTTGAAGAACAAGATAAAATTTTGTACGACAAAGGAAACCGACTTACTTATATTCATTATATTGGCGTGCAGCCGGATTTAATTCGGAGAGTTTGTGCGGGCGAAAATATTGAGTTTCCCTATCGCGATTTGTTCCTGCATTACCGCTATCTCCGCGAACCGTCCAAGCGTCCGATTTTTGCCCAAGCGCCAAAGTCTTATACTGAGGTTTCTGCGCCGAATTTGCTACAAAGAGTGTTGAGAAGGTTGAGGATAAATGTATGAATCGCGGTATTTATATTGTTGCGAATGATAAGGTGATCGAAAGTGCGATCGCCCTTCTAAACAGCATACGCCTGTACAATTGTCAAGTACCTGTTTTTTTGATTCCCTTCGACGACAATTATCAGCAAGTCGCAGCCGCACTCAGCAGTCTCCACGGGGTTCAACTGTTCCCAAATCTGGAGTTTGTCGAACAGTTTACCAGAGAAATTGGCCAAATGTTCGATCGCAACTTTTTAGCCCTTCCCAACAAAATGCGAAAACTCGCCGTTTGGTTTGGCCCCCTCAACGAATTTCTGTACATCGATACCGATATCATCGTCTTTGAAGACATCGCAGCCAACCTCAACAAACTATCAGAAGTAGACTTTTTTTGCTGCGACTACCACCACCTCAGCGAAAAACTGCGAAATGTATTTTCACCCGCTGTCAAAGAACAGAATATCTTTACCGATTCACAACTTCAAGATGTATTCAACAGCGGTTTTTGGGGTTCCAGAAAAGGAACTATTACAGAATCGCAAATGTATGAGATTTTGCGAGAATGTTCGCAGCATCGAGAATATTTTGACTTTACTCAAAATGTCACAGACCAACCTATACTAAATTATATCATTCTTAAACTGATTCCCAAACGCTGCAATCTTGTTAAAGATTCAGCAACAGAACCCGGAAGCTGGGCTGGTTCCAAGCATTTTCAAGAAATAGATTATGTTCTTTACGACAAAGGAAAAAGGTTAAAATATCTTCACTGGGCTGGAATACCAATTAAATCGGGCAGTCCTTATTGGCAACTTTGGAAACATTATCGTTATCTCAATGAAGTTAAACCAAATTTAGTGCAAATAATTTTTAGATATTTGCAGGGATAAATAATATTGTTTGTAGCGATTTGCCGTTGGGAGGGGGCGGGTTTACGAGATTGTTGGTTTTAGGCAATTATGGTTGGTAAAACCCGCCCCTACGAGTTCGGAGATTATACAAAAATAAATCAGATCCACACGATATAAATAATCTGTAGGGAATAATTATGATCGCTGGCATTTATATTCTAGCAAACGATGTTGTTTTCGACCACTTAGTCGCTTTATTGAACAGCCTCGAAGTCAATGGGGCAAAAGATATTCCAGTTTGCATCATTCCCTACGATGATAACCTGAAAAAAGTGCGAGTAGAAGTTGCAACTCGCCATAATGTCACCCTATTTGACAATACCAATTCCATCAATTTTTGGGAAGAATTTGCTACTCAAGCTTGGACATCTCACCGCAAGGCTCAAAAAATTTGGCAAGCCAAAGGTTGGCAGCAAGTTCACTGTTTGGGAATGCACCGAAAATTTTGCTGTTTTGACGGCCCTTTTGACAAATTTGTCTATTTTGACTGCGACACTCTGTTAATGGGTTCTCTAGATTACATCTATCAAAAACTCGATGAGTTTGATTGGGTAGCCAACGATTTTCAATATAAGTCTGACCTTAATTATGTATTTGATTTATCCTCGGCGAAATTGCCCAATATTTTGAACATTAACCAACTGCAATTTCATATTTTTTGTGCTGGTTGGTTTGCTTCAAAAAAAGGTATTTTAAATCGAAATAATTCAAAGCAATTGTTAGATAAATTGATTTCAGGAGAAGCAGAAATTTTGTCTTTGCGGGGAACTGACCAACCTTTATTTAACTATTTAGTCGCCCGTAGCGGCATCTCTTTTTATAACTTTGCTTATCATCAACCTGCCGGGGTAACGGGAAATCATTGGTCTTCTCAATTTGAGGTGATAGATTATGTTCTATATGACAAAGGGCGGCGGCTGACTTACTTGCACTACATGAGCATTTCGGCTGCAAAGTTTACTCGATTGTGTGCTGGCGAAGATGTTGAGATTCCCTACCGAGACGTATTTCTGCACTACCGCTATTTGAATTCGCCGGAAACACAGCCAAAACTCGCGCCTCCAAATGTGTTGGTTCGCTTGCACAGAAATATCAAAAGTTGGGTAATTCAAAAAGTTAACAATGTTCAATTTAAGTTGCGGAATTTCTGGGATAGATAGGATTTAACTGTACAAAGACTGAATCCACTCCCATTCGCGCCTTAATCCTTCTTCTAAAGGAACCTGCGGCTGATAACCTAAGATTTTCTGGGCTTTAGACACATCCGCGCTAGTGTGCGGCGCGTCTCCCCTCGCAGCTTCGGTAAAATCTATCCGAATAGGTCGATCGACAATTCTCTCTATTGTATCAATAACTTCTTTCAAAACTACCCGACTGCCCCCACCAATATTAAAAACTTCCCCCGCAGCTTCCGCAACCTCAGCCGCCCCTAAATTCGCTGCAACGCAATCGCCGATAAACGTAAAATCCCGGGTTTGCAATCCGTCGCCGAAAATTGAAATCGCCCCGTCAAACAAAATCGACTTAAAATACTTGTGAACAGCCATATCGGGGCGCTGTCTCGGCCTGTAAACAGTAAAATAATGCTGCGAAGTAGTCGGAACACCAAAATTTTTGTAATAAAGTCCGCACAAACGTTCACCGGCTAATTTCGTAATTCCGTAGGGAGAAACCGACTGCGGACAAGCGTTTTCATTCGCGGCAAAAGCTTCAGCATTGCCGTAAATTGAAGAAGAAGCATAGACAAGTTTCTGCAAATTGGGCGCATCTTTTGCCGCTTCTAACAATATTTGGGTGCTGTTAATATTGCATTCCGTCTAACTGCGAAAACCGTCGCCCCAGCTAGCACGAACTCCCGCTTGTGCCGCCTGATGAAATATTAGCTTAGCATCGGATAAAAGACCTCGCCAATTTAAAGACAAAATATCTCCTTCCACCAATTCAAAACCCGGATACTTTTCAAATCGCTCAATATTCTTGCGCTTGAGGGTCGGATCGTAATAATCGTTGAACTCATCAACACCGATCGCCGTCTACCCTCGATTTAAAATAGTTTATACTAAGTTAGAGCCAATAAATCCAGCCGCACCCGTAACAAGAAAAATACTTATTAGATTTTAGATTTTAGATTTTAGATTTTTAAATTTTTACACAAATTATTATCTGAGCTGTCATTTTCTTCTTTCTCTTGCTCTGCCTTCTCGGCGGTTCCAAAAGCCTCTAATTAGGATAACCCTAGATCGCTAGATAACTATCAACCCCCTTCCTGCTCCGAAAAGAGGTTGACAGTTAACTTTCATTGTTCAAAAGAATCTAAATCCAGCGCTTGGGAACCTCCGCGTTCTAACTCGATCAAAAGCTTACCTAGCTGAGTCCAAACTAACCAGCCCGTCAGCAGCGTCAGTGGCAAAGCTAGGGCATAAGAAAGTAGTTTTGGGAAGCCAAAAATCTCCATGCCCGAAGCTAAAAATACGCAAATTCCGCCAGCCATTCCCAGAAAAGGTATGACCAATTGCAGCCTTGGCAGGTTAGCCAAGGTGCGAGTAGAACGATTTTTAGACCACAGTTGTACGGATTGTTTGAGAGTTGCTTCAAAGGCTAGGCCGGAGGCCATACCTGCTAGCAGTCCAGCCGACATTAAAAAATACGGAGGTTCGGGAAAATAATACACGAATAATTCCTTAATTTGGGTAATTGGAAATTGGGAATGGGGAATGGGGAATGGGGAATTGGGAATTGGGAATGGGGAATTGGGAATGGGGAATGGGGAATTGGGAATTGGCAAGAGTAGAATTATTTTTCTTCCTTCTTCCTTCTTCCTTCTTCCTTCTTCCTTCTTCCTTCTTCCTTCTTCCTTCTTCCTTCTTCCTTCTTCCTTCTAATTAAAACAGAGTCAGCGCAGCGGCTCCTTCTGTGGAAAACTCCGCCAAAGCGCCTAGAGCAACGTTGAACAGGCGACTGGGTTGCAAGTCTTCCTTGACTAAGTTCCACAGGCTGCGAACTTCTTCGGTGTGGAGGCGATCGTCCTCAATCAAAGCCAATATCAATTGGCGTCTCAAAAATGACCCTTCCTCTGACAGCAAAAATTGCAAGCCTAGTTGTGCTGTCGGTAGCAGGTCGAAACTGCGATCGGACCTAGCGATCGCGATCATGTCCTCTAACCTGTTCCACTGGAATTTGCCATCTTTGAATAATACCTCAATCAGACGCCGCCGCAGTGCTGGAGATTCTCCGTTCAACAAACGCCGCGCTACGTAAGGATACGCCACCTCGACTATCTTGAAATTGGGATTCAGCGTCAGGGCCAAACCTTCTTCTGTAACCAGAGAGCGAATAATTAAGGCAAATTTCGCCGGCACTCGGAAAGGATAATCGTACATTAACTCCGAAAACTGGTCTGTAATCGTCTTGAAGTTAAAATCTGACACCTTTTCGCCGACGATATCGCCCAGTACAGATTCCAGCGCCGGGACGATCGGCATAATATCTGTATCTGGCGTCAAAAAGCCAAGTTTGACAAAATCCTTTGCTAACTCTAAGTAATCTTTGTTGATCAAATGAACGACAGAATCAACCAAAGTTTCTTTAGTTGTTTCTTCCATCTGATCCATCATCCCAAAATCAATGTAAGCCATGCGGCCGTCCGCTAAGGCAAACAGATTTCCCGGATGGGGGTCAGCATGAAAAAATCCGTGTTCCAGCAACTGCCGCAAACCGCTGCGGACTCCGACTTCAATTAAGCTATCGGTATCCAAACCTGCGGCTTTAACACTTTCGATATCTGTCAGCTTGATGCCGTCAATCCATTCGAGAGTGAGAACGCAATTTGAAGTATAACGCCAGTAAATGCTCGGAACTTTTACTGTCGGGTCGTCGGCAAAATTTGTAGCAAATTTCTCGGCGTTGCGGCCTTCATTGATATAATCAATTTCCTCGAACAATTTGATACCGAATTCATCGACTATTAAACAAAGGTCGTGACCGAGATTCAGCGGCAGCAACGGGCCCAACCATCCAGCCGCCCAACGCATTAAGTAAAGGTCAAGGCTCAAGACGGGCAGCAAATTCGGTCGCTGAACCTTGACTGCTACTGCTTCCCCGGTGAGGAGGCGAGCTCGGTAGACTTGACCGAGACTTGCCGCAGCGACAGGTTCGGGGGAGATTTCGCTGTAGGTTTCGCTAATTTTGCGATCGAGTTCCGATTCAATAATCTCGAAAGCGCGCACCGAGTCAAAAGGCGGCAACTGATCCTGAAGTTTGATCAGTTCTTCGAGAAAGTCTTTGCGGATCAAATCCGGTCTGGTAGAAAGGGCTTGGCCGACTTTAATGAAAGTTGGGCCCAAGCGAGTGAGTATTTGTCGCAGGTGGGCGGCGCGTTCTGGCTGGTGTGCTGCGACTTCGTGCTGCCAACTGTCCCACAGCATCCCCAGCACAAAGCCGGCAAAAGACCAAATAACGGTAATTGCTCGCCAAATTGCTTTCCAAGGACGGTTGCGGTAATACTGAGCGATCGCTTGTGGATCGTAGCGTCTAGCCTGAGTGAATTGATACTGAGGCACTCGTTTATTTTCCTCTTATCTTATGAAAATTACAGGTTAAATTGAGAATTCAGAATTGGGCATCGGGCATCGGGCATCGGGCATCAGGCATCGGGCATCAGGCATCGGGCATCGGGCATCGGGGATGGGAAGTCGAAAGTTCAAACATTCTTTATTCTTCCTTCTTCCTTCTTTTTACCCGCTCAGCTTCGCCGAACGGCCTTCTTCCTTCTTCCCTCTTCCTTCTTCCCTCTTCCTTCTTCCCTCTTCCTTCTTCCTTCTTCCTTCTTCCCTCTTCCTTCTTCCTTCTTCCTTCTTCATCATTGACCGATCGCATTCCAATTTTTAGGCGAGCGGAAAATGCACCCGTTCAAGGCGGATTGCCAGCCTAAATTTGTTTCTTTTCATTAAATATAGTACATAAAAGTACAACTGTTTAGTCAAAAAACTTCACGGACTGAGCCAAGCAATCTTTCAGACCATAAATTGCCCGCTCTTGTTGATCCCTCGACAGTTCCGGGAACATCGGCAAAGACAAGACCTCGCGGCAAACTTGCTCGGCCTGCGGCAAGTGACCTGCTTGATAGCCCAACGATTTGTAAACAGGTTGGAGGTGCAAAGGTAACGGATAGTAAACCATCGAACCGATGCCGCATTCCTGCAACTGAGCCCGCATCCAATCTCGAAAATTGCCAGAGGGATTTTGCGCGTCTTCTGAAGTTGTCAGCCGGATCGTGTATTGATTCCAAACTCCTTTTGCTTCCGGCAATGCTTTGGGGACGGCAACTCCGGGCACGCGGGAGAGAAATTCGCTGTAAAATGCCGCTTTCTCCCGCCGCTGGGCGTTCCAAGTGTCGAGATACCGCAATTTAATGCTGAGAATCACCGCTTGCAGGGCGTCTAAACGGCTGTTGTAGCCGATTTCTTCGTAGAAATACCTAGAAGACTGTCCGTGTTCTTTGAGCATTCTCATTGAAGCTGCGAGGGCTCGATCGTTTGTCGTCACCGCGCCACCGTCACCGCAAGCGCCTAAATTTTTGGTGGGATAAAAACTGAAGCAGCCGACATGGCCGATGCTGCCGACTTTTCGAGACTGCCACTGGGCCCCGACAGACTGGGCGCAATCTTCAATTACGGCTAAATTGTGTCGAGTCGCAATTTCCATCAACCGAGTCATGTCTACCGGTTGGCCGAAGATGTGCACGGGCATAATTGCCTTGGTTTTTTCAGTAATTGCCGCTTCGAGGAGTTCGACATCCATATTAAAAGTCCCGCTGTCAATATCGACAAACACGGGAGTTGCGCCGACGGCGCTAATTGTCTCAGCCGAAGCAAAAAAGGTAAAAGGAGTGGTAATCACTTCATCGCCAGGGCCAATTTTGAGAGCTCGCAAAGCCAAAACTAGCGCATCTGTGCCGGAGTTGCAGCCAACGCACTCGGAAACTCCCGTGTACTCGGCGAACTCTCGTTCAAAATTCTTTACGGCCGGGCCGCCTACGTAGCCTCCAGAGGCAAGCACTTTTTGCACCGCTGCAGTTATCTCGTCGCCTATTAAGGCGTACTGGCGGGTTAAGTCGAGGGGGGGAACATTATTCACTCTTCACACCACAAATTGCAACCATCATCAAAGCAAATTCTTACAGCAAAACTGTTTCTCAGAAACCTTTATTGCAATATCTTATATTTGGACAGGCAAACAATCACATTATCGAAAGGGTGGGCCGGTGTTAATTCAGCTAGATTTTACAGATTTGGGTTGGGCTTTGGGGATGGTGGGGATCGCGATCGGGCTTTCGGCGTGGCAGGGATTGGGATTGGAGGGGGCGATCGCGATCGCCGCGGGGCGCACCCTGATCCAGCTAATCTTAGTCGGGTACGTGCTCGCAGTCGTATTTGACCCCGAGGGGAAAAATCCTTGGCTGGTTTTAGCAGTTTTAGCAATCATGCTGACAACAGCTAGCATGGTTGCCAGCAACCGCATCAGCAAAAAAATCAAGAACTTACTGCCCTTAGTTTGGGGTTCGATTTTTATCAGTACGGCCTTGACTCTCGCCTATACAAACTTGCTAATTTTGCAACCTGACCCTTGGTACGAACCGCAATACCTAATTCCTTTAGCGGGTATGATATTGGGCAATGCCATGAACTCCGGGGCGATCGCCGGCGAAAGACTTCTCAGTACAGTTAATAGCAGCCAGTTAGAAATAGAAACCCATTTAAGTTTAGGTTCCACGCCGCAGCAAGCAGTAAAACAGTACCGCAAAGATGCGATCAAAGCTGGATTAATCCCCCTCTTAAATACAATGACCGTGGTAGGAATCGTGACTTTACCCGGAATGATGACAGGTCAAATGCTGAGCGGTGTCAGTCCTCTCGATGCAGCATCTTACCAGATTTTAATTATGTTTGTGTTAGCGCTGGCAACTGTAATCGCAACTCTGCTGTTGACTGAGGGATTGTCCCGGAAGTTTTTCAATCAAGATGCACAATTGATAAAATGGTAATTGGTAACATCATGTAGGTATGAACTTGCATTTTGCACTATTTTTAGGAACAGGAAAGATGCCTGTTCCACAAGAGTTTAGTTTTTTGTGGGGTGGGCTTCTAGACCGCCCTAGCCATCACTAAGGAGAATAGCCATGATTCAAATAGCAACTAAACCGCTAACTTTTGAAGAATTTGCGGAATGGAAGCCCGAAAATGGACGCTATGAACTGCACAATGGAGAGATTGTTGAAATGTCACAGCCATTAGGAGACCATGAAGAAGTTATCGGTTTTTTAGCCTCAGAGTTAACTGCTGAGTTTAGGATGGTAAAACTTCCCTACTTCATCCCCAAACAAGCATTAGTTAAGCCATCAGAAAACGAATCAGCTTATTCGCCCGATATTCTGATCTTGAATCGCCCAAATTTAGCATCAGAACCTTTCTGGAAAAAGTTCTCAACTGTGACTCAAGGGGCATCAATTCCACTCGTTGTTGAAGTCGTTAGCACGAATTGGCAAGATGACTACATAAAAAAAGTAGGGGAATACGAACTAATCGGGATTCTTGAATACTGGATTGTGGATTATCTCGGTTTGGGCGGCCGCAGGTTTATCGGGAATCCCAAGCAACCGACTATTTCGATTTATCGGTTGGTTGAGGGCGAGTATGAGGTGAGTTTGTTTCGGGGAAATGATAGGATTGAGTCGCCCACTTTTCCTGAGTTGAAATTGACAGCGGAACAAGTTTTTCAAGCTGGATTGACTGCGGGTGAAATTGCTGGGGATACCGATTAGTTTTGAATTAACAGGACTTAGGGAAGAAGTGATTTTACGCCCTACTCATAGCGGTAAGGCGCGCATTGCAAACCTGCAAGATAGAGGTTATGCGTAAATCCTGAGTTACTATTTTAATCAGATAAAAGAATAGGAATTAATCGTTCCTCGATTTCATCAATATAGGCTGTTAAGCCTGTATGAACACCTTTTTTTCGTAGAAGTTCCAGACTCGTCTCTTCCCAGCACTGTTGTTCGCGTTGCATTTTACCACCTGTTAGCTTTTCGACAACCACTTTAGGATTTCTAATGCGATCGGGTTCTTGCCATGAGTTAGAGCGTAGTCTGTGTGAATCGTCGCAAGGATTAAACCTCAATTGTGTTGTTATCTCTTGAAGAATTCGTTCTTCCTCTTGATTAGATGGAATAAACCCATTCAATACCCAGGCTTCCCGCATTCTGTCGGCTGTACCAATAATAATTTCTAATTTAGGTTGTCGATTGATGTGTTCAGAACGTGCTTGCTCAATACCTTCTCTTCGCTGAGGTTGATTGTCTAAATCCCGGATCAGGAGAACTGCTTTAATCTGTCGTGTTTTTTGAATAAATCGTACTAAATTCATAATTTTTATAGAGGCGGCACCATCAGCTTTTAATGCTCCATCTTTACCATGACCTAAATACCTTGGAGGACGGAATCCTAAGCTTTGTTGCAAATTCTCTATAATTTGATTAATATCTTGCCAACAGGAATGTTCTGTATTTTCTTGTAAGCCACTCCAACGAAATAAATATTGAAGCTGTCCAGATTCTAACCAATCAATTTTATCCACAAAAAGGCGATCGGCTAATTTAGTAGCGGTTCGTGCATCTGCGCTACTTTCTACAATCACCACAAACTCATCAATCATTTATTTCTCCTGCAACCACCCAATCTTCTCCCTCCGCATCCCAGAATTCTCCGGTGGTTAAAGTTTGTTTTGCCCATTCTACATCAGGATGCTCATCCAATCGTTTGCAACGAGTCACACCTAAATTGTTGTTACTTAATACATGAACTTGAGAAGGAATAAGTTCATCTACAATGTAAGGAGAATGGGTAGAAAAAATAATTTGCAGATTGCTGTTGTCTTGAATAATTTCCTTAAAAACAGCGATTAATTCTCGTTGCGCTTTTGGGTGGAGTCCCTGTTCGACATCATCTAGTAACACTAAATTAGGTTGATTGGGATTCATCAAAACAGTTAATAATCCGAGAGCGAGCATTGTTCCTTCGCTAATGGCATGGGCTGGAATACGCTTACCAGTATTCATATCTAGGACAACTTCTTGCCCTGCCATTTCCTGACTTTCTTCGTAGGAGATAGATTTGCCATCGACTTCGATTAAGCGTTGGCGATTGACCATAACCTTAGCTCGCCTTACCCCTACCTCGCATACACCTGGTACAATCCGTTTCAACATTTCTTGTAAAGATTGAAATTCATCTGGAGCTTCGTCACGAAGATAGTCTAAGGTAGGTGCTAACCCTGAACCATCGAACTCAACTCGCGGGGTAATTGCATCGCTGTAAGCTGCTTTTGCAAGATTAGTAGCTACTAGCTTAAGATGAACTGAGTGTCTCAAAGATTTAGGAAGTGGATATTTAGCATCGCTTAGTGAACTTGACCATCCTTGCACCTTTCCAGGTTCTCGCTCCACTTTCCATGATGCTATCGGAGACCAAGGAGGGTTAACGCTTTGTGTCCAGCTATAGGAAGCTTCCCAATCAGCCCGAGGATTGTATCCCCAATAACCACTTGCAGTAACAGACATATTATTTTGCCCAATTGTTGTAATAAATTGAGGCGCTCTTTCATACTGAAAAATATTGGCAAATGATGAATTAGCAAGCCTACTGAGATAATGCAATGCTTGCAAAACTGATGTTTTACCAGAACTGTTTTGTCCTACGAGTGCGTGTAGGCGTGAATTATCAAAATTAAGTTCTGTATTTTGATGACTTTTGAAGTTATGAAGTTTGACCTTTTCTAGCATTTGATTGCTAATATTATTTTATACAGTTTGATTGCCGAAATTGTAGTGTGTGTTCGGATGTTCTAAGTTGTTGGCGCGCATCTAATTTTAACAATCCTGTTTCTTGAAACAATTAGTGGGGCGTTGCTCCTAGCCCGCCCCAAAAACTAAAATTAAATGCCGTAACAGCTTACTTCGGTTCGTGACTCGCAATCCGCTGGCCTTCGCCATCGTACACCTGCATCGGGATTTTGGCGTTTTCGGCGATCGCCTCCAAAGCTTTTTGCAATGTTTGAACGTGCTTTTCTACAGCTTGGCGAGTCTTCACAGCATTGTTGTTGTTTGCTTGAATGAAAGTTTGTTGCAGTTTCTGCACGTAATTAGGAGTCATCTGCACGGCAATCAAATCTTTGCTAACAGTATAGTCGCAAATCTTCGGGTTGCCTTTACAAGTTCTATCTAAATCCGTGCGGGCTTTTTGCAGTTTTCTTTCTTCCTGCAACCTTACTTCTGCTTGCTGCAATGAAGTTTTGTAGGAAGCGATCAGCGGTTGGGCTTTCTGAGAATAGGCAGTTGCCGCCGGCACTTGCTCCGCGTAACTCAAAGCTCTCCGCCAGTATTCTGATGCTTTAAACCAGGAGTTTTGCCCCTCAAAAATTTTAGCTTGAGCTGCTAAAGTCACTGCTTGAGTGTAGGCATCTTCAGAAATTCCTTCGACATTTTTGCGCTCGCGAGCTTGTGAAAGCTTGGTTTCGTATTTGGGAACTAGCAGTTTAGCTTGTTGGTAAGATGTCGTACCCGTGGGAATTTCTGATAGGATTTCTAGGGATTCTTCCCAACCTGATTGTACTTGATCCCAAGTCTCGGCTGTCTGAGCTACTGCTTCGCGAGCTTCTGCTATTTGGGCTGTATTTTTGGCGGCGAGCAGCGTTTTTTCAGCTTGTTTTTCTGTGCTTAACTGCCGATTTCCCCTGGCTAAATTCTTCCGGTATTCTTTTGTCTTTCTCTGAGCAAACGGATAAACTGGGCTATCTGTGGGGATTTCTCCGAGTTCGGCGATCGCGCTTTGCCACAGAGCTTGCGCTTCCTGCCAATTCTCAGCAGAATAAGGAGGATTCTTGTTTTTTTGAGCTGCTGATTGTGCGAAGCGCGCTGCATCGATCGCAGAGTTTAAATTCTGACTTTGCTGGCGGTAGTTTTCCAGGGCGGTTTGAGCTTCACCGCGATGAATTGACCAAGAGGGAATCGGTTCCAAAAGGGCGATCGCCTGTTTTAACTGTTCCTGCGCTTCTTGAGGGCTGTTGGCAACTTTTGAAGTTTTCAGCGTCTTCGTCGAATTCTCGCTCAACTGTTTGGCATTAGCTAATGCAGTACATTCTCCGATGACGCAGGGGCGGCTCAGCATATAATAACCGCCTGCCAAAATTAGCGCCGCCATGCTGACCATTCCTGCTGCAGCCAGCATCGCAAACGGTGAATGCTTGGGTGTTTGGGGAACTGTTACCGCTGGCTCCATATCCAGGGGATTGAAAGGATTTTCTCCACTATCGGCAGGTATTGCAGCTACTCTAAAGGCGATCGGATCTGAATTGCTGGAACTCTCAGACAAATTGGGGAAATATTCTTCAGCCCACGCATCTTTCCCATCCGTTTCTAATGGTATCTCCTCCTTTACATCCGCCGTCTGGGTAGCATTTTCTGTTAAGACTATCCCCGTTTCTGCTGCCGGGATATCCTCGGCTTTTTTGAACAACTGGACTGTTTTTGGTCTTGACAAAACAGGGTTGTGCATGGTAAAAGAATGGAAAGCATAAGGCTGTTTTTGCCCGGTGATTTTTAGGCAAAGTCCGATCTGTTGAATAGATTCTGGTTTTATTTCGAGAATTGCTGCTTCTAACACTGCAAAAGTCGGTTTTGCCTTGAGAACTAAACTGCGGGGGTGTTCTCCCACAACAGTTAAAGATTCATCTCGAAAATCGCAACTGATATAAAGCGGTAATTTTTTAAATCCGGCTGCTTGTAAGTGCTGCTGCAATTTTACTTCTAGAATTTGGGCGTTGCTTTGTCGCGCTGCTACTGTCATATTTCTCCTCTGTCTGATATCACCACTTGAAATTTTAGATTTTAGATTTTAGATTTCGGATTGCGAAATAGCGAAATTGTCGGTATTTCCGATTTGTTTGAACTTGTACCGACTCATTCAAATCTCAATTCTTAAATCTTAACTCTCAAATCTTAACTCTCAAATCTCAATTTGCAAGGTCTCTCCATAACTTTCACTGTAATAAACTTGAGTCACGTCAAAACGCCCGCCGTATTGTTTCAAAGGTTCTGCTGCATAACCAAGCGGCAGCAAACAGCAAACATCTACTTCTTCGGGAACTTGAAAGGCTTCTTTCACCTTAGCGCTGACAAAACCTTCCATCGGACAACTGTCTACTCCAAAGCTTTTAGCTGCAATCATTAAGTGGGCTACTGCGAGCATTGTATGCCTGTTTGTCCAAGTTTCTAGGGACTCGAAGCAGGGACGGTTCTCGAACAATTGCGGGATTGCTTGTCGCATGTAACCGGCTAAATTGTCATTCATTGCGCCTGCGGCTTTGCCCAACTCGATGACGGCTTCGGTGTTTTCGGGTTCACCGGCGCGGCGGTCGCCACAGCAAATTAATACTGTTGGGGCTTCTACCACTTGGCGCTGGTCGAAAGCGCAAGCTTTTAATTTTTGTTTGCTGGCTGGGTCTTGAAGTACGATAAACCGCCAAGGCTGCAAGTTGTAACCGGAGGGCGATCGCACTCCCAACCGCAAAATCTCTGCCAATATTGCTGGGGGAATCGGATCGGGTTTGAAGCTGCGCGCGGCCCGCCGGCTTTCGATCGCAGTTTTAACATTAATAGAAGGTTGGATTTCAATTGTCATAAATGATTGGTAATTGGTAATTGGTAATCGGTATTTGAGAATTGGGTATCCGGTATTGGGTAATGGAAGTTGAAAGTTAAGAGTTCAGTCCTAGACGCATAACCTAATTCTGTAGGGTGCAACCTACCTAAGCACCTTACGCCCATTAGGAATTGAGAATTATACCAGTTCCCAAAAGGATGCAACTTTAAAGAATATCCCAACCATTATGCAGTAAGTCATTCCCAATTTTTTAATCGACAATCGAAAATCGACAATCGAAAATCGTATCACCCCAAGCCCAACTCGCGCTTGAGCAAATTAATCGACTTAGAGCCGATGTAATTTTCGCAGCATACCAGTTGAGGGGGACGAATAATATCTTCTCTGACCGCGTTAATGGCAGCTTTTACTGTAGCAAAACTCGGTTGGTCGCAGAGAATTGTTCTGGCCGATCGCACGATCGAGTTAATCTTGTAGGAGTCTGACAGCAATGCCGTCATCACCAGCAAATCCTCTCCCCGGAGGCTGTGGATGATGACTTCGGTCGATCGCAACATTCCCGGACTCAGGCTGACAAGACCCAAATAACTGTCTTTCGGCAAACTCCCCACTAACTGAATTTCCTGGCTGTAGTCGTAGATATCTACGGGAATGACTCGCACCGAACGCGGTGCCGAAATCGATTCTGCTTCTCCGATAAAATATCGGCTGGTGATCACAGTTCCCGAAGAGATTTGATCCAAAAAAGTACCTAGCTGTTCCATCGGCACTAACTGTATGGGAATACGCAGAGCTTGTTCGAGTTCTTTCGCCATCAGCTCGCCCACGCCGATGTCTTCTGTGGGGGCTGTGACGAGCACTCGGGCGCTGCATCTGAGCCGCCAGTCAATTTCGGCCAAAAATAATTCCCTCGCTTGGTTGAGCGTACAGCCCTGTCCCAGCAGTTGATCCATACTTTCTTGCACTATTTTGTTGGCAAGGGGATATTCTTCGAGGATCGGGGATTTGAGTTTACTGCCGCCTTCGTGGCCTTGAGCGCGGACGTAAATGCCAGATCCTGCTTGGGCTACTACGAGTCCCGTATTTTCTAGCTGTCGGTATACTTTGCTGATGGTGTTGCGGTGCAAACCCGTCTGCATGGCTAGTTGCCTGGTGCTGGGCAAGCGGTGTCCGGGCGGAAATTGTCGCGAGGCGATCGCAAACCTGATTTGATTGAATAGTTGGGTGGATGCTGGAATATCGCTATCTGTTTGAATATGAAATTGAACCATCTTAAAGGCTCCGAGGACTTCAACTTAGTATTTTTATAACGTTGAGTACCGGACAGAGGATTGCTCGGATATCTCTGTCTATAGCATAATCTGATTTGACCGATCTGCTCCGACGCTTTTGCTTGCCTTGCGAGCGCGCCGAAGAGACTATGAGTACAGCCTCCGGCATTTCCCTCAACAATCAGGTACTTTCCACTCTTAATTTTATTTACACTCCGATTTCGGGAGACCTTGCTATTTTTATATCCGTCAGAAAATAAGTCCGCATTTCTCCTTTACCTTTAATCTCGATCGAGCCGCGCTCTTCAAATTCATATTGATCCCGCAGCAACTCGTAAGTATAGAAACTAACTTGAATTCGGCCTGGTATGCCGTGAGATTCCATGCGGCTAGCTGTATTTACGGCATCTCCCCACAAATCGTAAATAAATTTTTTAGTGCCGATTACCCCCGCTACCACCGGGCCGCTATTAATCCCGATTCGGAGGTCAAATTTCGCGTCTAGCTTCAGATTTAATTCATCAATTGCTGCTAGCATATCCAGCGCCATTTCGGCGATCGCCTCTGCGTGGTCTGGGCGTTCAATCGGAATACCGCCTGCTACCATGTAAGCGTCACCGATCGTCTTGATTTTTTCTAAGCCGTGCTTGTCACTCAGTTCGTCAAAAATTGAGAAAATTTCGTTCAGCAAGTATACCAATTTAGTGGCAGACATCGTGGTAGAAATTTGCGTAAAATTCACCAAGTCAGCAAAAAGAATTGTTGCTTTTTCAAACTTGTCTGCAATTACCCCAGGTTGGTACTTCAACCTGTCGGCGATCGGTTCTGGCAAAATATTTAGCAGTAAACTTTCAGTTTTTTGCTGTTCTTTTCTGAGTGCAGATTCCATCTGCTTGCGCTTGGTGATGTCGTGAAAAAACACTGAAATGCCGTCGTGACTCGGAAAAGCCCGGACTTCCAACCAGACTTTTAAGGGATGAGAATATTTTTCAAAACTCACTCCAACTTGTTTGGCTACAGCTTCATGACACTCTTCATAAAATACCGAATTTACTAACTCGGGAAACTCTTCCCAAAAAATTTTACCAAAAAGTTCTTCCGGCGAGCGGTGCAAAAATTGCGATGCTTTGTAATTGACGTAAGTAAATCGCCACTGGGGGTCGAGAGCAAAAAAAGCATCGCTCATTTCTTCTAAAAAATTGACAATTTGCTCGTCACTTGAACGGAGTTTTCCTTCAACTTGTTTCTGCCGAAACTTGGCGCGCTTTAATTTAGTCAGATTAATTCGCAACTCCATTTGGCTAATAATTTGCCGTCCTAAAGTCCGCAGCGCTTCTAGCTGTTCTGGAGTGAGATTGCGAGGAACTGTATCTATCGCGCACAAAGTGCCGATCGGGAAACCGTCAGCAGTTACTAGCGGGGCTCCAGCATAAAATCGAATATTGGGATCGGAAGTTACTAGCGGATTGCCGGCAAAGCGATCGTCTTCTAGAGCATTTGGTACAACTAGCAATTCGTTGGGATTTAAAATAGCGTGGGCGCAAAAAGCTAACTCTCTCGGAGTTTCTGGCACTTCCAGACCGACTTTTGATTTAAACCACTGTCGGTTAGAATCGATTAAGCTGACTAAAGCAATAGGAGTGCCGCAAATATAGGATGCTAAAGCTGTTAGGTCATCAAAAGCTGCTTCGGCATCTGTATCGAGAATGTTGTAGCGGTAGAGTGCTTCTAGCCTCTCTGCTTCGTTGCTGGGTAAAGGTGCAGCTTGCATCGGCGGCGAGGATACAGGTTTCCGAAAAATCCGCGCAAGTCTCTGTGCTGCGAATTTTTGGACTTGCGCGGCCAGTTTTTCAACGAGCATCAAAAGACCTATTTGCCAAGCTTTATTCATCTTTATTTATCTTTTTTCATACCCGATCGAACTCGGCTCTACTTACGTATTTACCGCAACTAACTCCTCAATCTCCAGAGCTTTTGTTGGCAGTTTTCCTGTCAATACTTCTCTACCCTCTTCGCTGACAAGTATATCATCTTCTATGCGTATTCCCCGCACATCTGCGAATTTTTCCAACTCGTCCCACTTTACGAAATCTTTATATTTAGCGCGATTTTCCGAGTTATTCAAAATTGCCGGCACTTGATAAAATCCCGGTTCGATCGATACCAGCATTCCCGATCGCAAAACTCGATTCAGCCGCAAAAATCCCAACCCAAACCGACTGCTTCTCGTTCTTCCTTCTTGATAGCCAGCCAAATCTCCTAAATCTTCCATATCGTGAACATCTAAACCGATTAAATGTCCGATTCCGTGGACAAAAAACAGCGCGTGAGCGTCTATTTCTACCAAATCTTCAACATGACCCCGCAAAATACCTAAATCGACCAATCCTTCCGCCATAATTCGAGCAGCTAACAAGTGAATGTCTTGATATTCCATGCCCGGACTAATTTTATCGATACAAGCATCGTGCGCTGCCAAAACCACATCATATATCGCTTTTTGAGTCGGAGAAAACTTACCAGAAACAGGCCAAGTGCGAGTCACATCAGCCGCCCATCCCATTGATGTTTCCGCACCGACATCTGCTAACAGCAAATCTCCTGTTTGTAGGGGATTGTGATAATGTTCGCTGTGCAGGACTTCTCCATGTACAGTCACGATACTGGGATAGGCATAGGTCATATTTTTGGAGATGATGACACTTTCCATTGCAGCGCGCACCCCTGCTTCAATTTGAGCATTTCGAGTTGCCGCCATTCCCGCTTTGTGAGCTTCTACGGTGACAGCCGCAGCTTGACGCAATTCGGCCAAACTGGCTGCATCGTGGCTCAGGCGCAGAGATACGATCGCCTGAGTTAATTCTAGGTCGATTCCGGTTGGGGATTTGGGCAGTGCCAGAGGGCGATCGAGAATTTGAGACTGTTCCAACTGAGTCAAATAATCCTGAACGGCGATAGTTGCTGCATTTGTCGTTAGCGCAGCCCTCGCAGAGGATCGCGCTTTTAATTGCGCCATTGGAAAAGCAGCATCAGCCCCAATTAGTTCAGCAATTTCTGCTCTTTTTGGCATTTCTCCGTGCCAAAGCGCGTTGCTAGCAGGTGCGTCATCTAAGAACAGTTCTAACTTTCCCGATTCTAAGCGAATGGCCGCATTTTCTAATGGCAAACCAGCAAAATATAGAAAGTGACTGCTGGCGCGAAAAGGGAAAGTAAGAGCCGGATAATTGCGAGGAATGCTGCGACCAGACCAGAGAATTACCGGAAAATCAATTAAATTGGCCAGTTTTTGCCGCCGTTGCTGTAAAGTATTAGTTAACAAATCACAACCTGCTGTAATTCTCATGAGTAAAAACTGATAATTTTGAGTTTGGTTTTCAATACAACGAAAGTCGTTTGATTTTCGGCATTAAAGCACTAAAGTCCTGACTGCCAACTTGGCAGCCATTTTTGGAAAAAGTCTAAGCTTGCTCAGATTTTTTGCTATCATTTTTATGGCGCTATTTTTTATCGTATTTGTCGTCATCGCCGGCATGATTTTGTTAAGCAAGAACCCTGCCGACTGCGAGGACAAAAATGCTGAAAATGCTACTGTGCAGCCAATTAGCAGAAATGTCACAACACCCGCCATTAGCGAAATTCGTTTGTCTGGTTTTTGTTGATTTGGTGAGCGATCGCGATCGCCTGTATTGACGGTTTGATATTTTAGACTTTAAAGTATAAGTAAAATTCACTGAAAAAACATGAAAATTTCTCACAAAGCTCATCAAACTTCCGTACAACTACGCGACTGGCCTATCGCACACTTACCGGGATTGAGCAAGGAAAACCAATCTCAACTGGAAGAATGCAGCATCACCACAACCGGACAACTAATTCGCATGACGAAAACGCAGGCTGCAAAAGCATTGCTAGCGCATCAATTACAGATTAACATTCAATATATTAATAAATGGGTAGCCATGGCAAATTTGGCTCGAATTCCGAGTGTAGGCTGTCAGTATTGCGGGCTGTTACTGCACGCCGGCGTTGCTTCTCCGGCTCAATTGGCTCAAATGCCCGTGGAGAGATTGCACCAACAAATTTTAAGGCTGCACGTAGCGACAATGCAGCGCAATGACTTGACTCCTTCAGTCGATCGCGTGCAAAAATGGGTTCAACAAGCTAGATTAGTCAGCAATTCCTAGTCATTAGTTATTGGTTGTTAGCTTTCCTGTCAACAGTCAACCGTCAACAATCAACAATGAGCAGTCATTAAGTATGTCAATTCAAGTTTACGGAATCCCGAACTGCGGAAGCTGCAAAAAAGCTTTCCAGTGGCTCCAAGATAGCGACATTAATTACGAGTTCATTAACACAAAAGAAAAGCCGCCGAATCGCGAAACAATTCAAAGCTGGGTAGCTGCTTTGGGTTTTCAACCCATGCGAAATACTTCCGGTCAATCTTACCGCGCTTTGGGCGACGACAAGAAAAATTGGACGAGCGAACAATGGGTGGAGGCTTTTGCTAAGGATGCGATGCTATTGAAACGTCCTCTTTTTGTTAAAGATGGAACGGCTGTCTTAGTAGGTTTCAAACAAGACGCAATTAAAGAAAAATTGGGGCTTTAAAATGGCTGAGTTCAGCCTGTTGTTCGCCGCAAAAACTTAAGTTCGCCCACATCATCCGTAAAACCCCAACGCTCGTAAAACGGCATCATATTCGGCAAACAATTAAGATAAAAATGCTCGACAGCTTGTAGTTCGGGATGAGTTAAAACTGCATCCATCAACTTCGCGCCCAGACCCATCTTTCTGTGTGTCGGCTTGATAATGACATCAAAAATCATGGCTCTGTATACGAAATCGGTAATGACGCGGGTAATGCCAATTAGCCGATCGCTCTCATCGACAAAACCAATGATAACATCAGTCGCCGCCAGCATTTTCACAACATCTTCCCGCGTCCGCTTGTCGCTCCAAAACTCGTTTTTGTACAAATCCATCAAGTCAGAAACCTGGTTTTCGGTCAAAGTTTCGACAATTCGGTAGTTATCCATTTTATCTGTCATACTCTACTTTACCGTAATCTAGTTTAATTGCGCGATCGGCTAAATCAAAATAGCGATCGTCGTGACTAATCACAAAAACCGTTTTCCCCCGCCGCTTCAACTCCGGTAGCAACTGCTTGTAAAAAATATCCCGGAAAAACGGGTCTTGATCCGAAGCCCATTCATCAAACAAATAAATCGGTCTATCTTCCAAATACGCCGTCAGCAAAGCCAGCCGCTTTCGCTGTCCCTGAGACAAAGCCGTAGTTGACAAAACTCCGTCTTTCACCTGAACTTTATTCTCCAAATGAAACTCTCGCAAATATTCAGCCGCCTGCTTGTCCAAATCGTGATTAGTCATCCCCAAAAGCCTTTCAAACAGATAGAAATCCGAAAAAATCACAGAAAAATGCTGCCTGTACCACTCTCGATTTTCATCAGTAATTGGCTGGCCATCTAAGATAATTTTTCCCGATTCAGGAATGTACAAACCAGTGATTAACTTAGCTAAAGTAGACTTGCCGCTGCCGTTACCGCCAATTATAAACACCAATTGACCAGGATGAAACTTCAAATTAAGCTCGCCCAAACTAAAATTGCTGTCTTCTTTTTCTCCCGGATAGCTGTGAATTACTCGATTTAACTCCAGCGTCTCCCACTCAGCAGTTTGAATCGGTTTAACCGTTGAATTTATCTCAGCTTGACTCGCCAAAGCCAACCCCATTCTCTCTATCTTTTCCACAGAAGTATTAGCACGAAAAAGCGCCGGCAACCTTTGCAAAATATTGTTAAACGGAGACATCAAATAGGTACTTGTCAGAATGTAAGCTGACAAAACCGGAGTAGAAACTGGCAGGAATTTGGGTAAAACAAATAACAACAAACCCATCAGCATAAAAAACAGCAACTGCCCAACTCCCATTGCAACTGCACCAGTATTCAAAGCAGTCACGTTATAATCGCGGGAAGCATCAGCACTCACCTGCAATTGTTCTGTAAAAAACTCTTGGCGGCGCAAGGAATGCAGTTTTAGTTCCTTAATTCCATCAGTAATACTGCGAAAATGCTTAAACAATATATCTTGTTCTTCTCTGGCTAAATCGAAGAATTTCCGCATTTTGCTGAGCAACAACTGCACCGTGCCAATCGTCAGCACCAAAAAACTAAATACAACAACAAAAACTGTACCCGAAATCGTGCTTAAATAAGTTAAGCAGCCGACAACAACGGCGATATCAACACAGAGAAAAGGAATCAAAAATATAGTATTAGAAAGCGTTCCCACATCATCGGTGAGAGTTGCCAGCAAGCGGTTAGCGCCCAACTCTTCCAAATTCCGCAAAGGAGTAGACAAAATCCCGCGACTCAAACTCAGCCGCAGATTGTAAACAGCTTCTTGAGAAAGGTAGATTAACAAAAATTGCGATATGACTCCGGCGACGAGAGCCAAAACTGCTAATCCGGCAAAATACCAGACTAAATTCTGATTTGAATTGTCGTTGATTGCACGGTTGATTAGAGCAATTAACATAGCGCTGCAACCGCCGCTGATTAAACCTGTGAGTATGGCAATGGAAACATTTAGCCAAGAAGCCTTTAACAGTAACCAAATTACATTCATCTAATTTCACTCTTAATTTAACTTTTGAAACTCTGGTGCCAACCAATCCAATCCCCGACTTCTTGGTGAGAATCTCGATTACTACTGAATAAATTTGATTTGGAAGTCGGGGATCTTGATATTCGCATCCCCCAATAGCATTAATTTTCTTCTTGTACTTCCGTTTCCTGGCTTTCAAATACCACTTTTGCATAAATCTCGCTCATCGACATTTGCACTGCCAAGGAAGCAAAAGAAACTGTTGCTGTCTCTCCCTCATATTCCCGAAATAACCATTCATTCGATTCTGTTTTAATATATTGTGCGACTAAAAACTCAGATTGATTGACTAACACATATTCACAGAATTCAGGGATAGATCGATAAAACCGAAACTTATCCTCTCGATCGAAATCCTTGGTAGACTTAGAAAGCACTTCCACGATGAGCATCGGATTGAGGAGCTCATCACTGCGTCCCTCGGTAAAAACGGGTTCCCCTTCAATCACCATCGCATCCGGGTAAGTTCCCCGTCGCTACCGAGGAATCCACAACCGCAAATCGTTGTGAAAAAGCTCATAGGGCTGCCCCTCAAGCAAATTTCCCAAGACTCTACTCAAATTTCGGATAATCCGGCTGTGATTAATACTAACACCACTCATTTGTACAATTTCTCCATCGCGGTATTCATTTCTAAACTCAGCATTTTCCTCTAACTCCCGGTACTCATCTGGAGTATAAAACTTTTTCTTACTTTGTACTAACATTGTTACCTCTGTACTAACTTTTATCTACGTTTATCTGCGTTAATCTGCCTGCATCTGCGGTTAAAAATCATAACTAACAGTATATCACAACAAAAAAAAGCGCCCACTTCAATAGTTAGGCGCTTTCCAAGATTTCCCAACAGGAAAAATTAATCCCTGCCAGACAACAAATTCGATTCAACTTTTGCAGCCACAACAGGTTGCACCTGACTCAATGCCGACTGCAAGATGGGACTTTTGGTAACAGCATCATTAGCCAAATTAAACAAAGGGTTAGACAAAATACCTGCCAAGCTTGTCGCAACCAAGGCGAGTACAACGCTGACCTGCAAAGGCCGCATTCCCTGAAGGTTCCAGCGAACTTCGGGATAAGTTTTCACCGCATTTGACATTTCTTGAGGTTCCTTGACTACCATCATCTTGACAACGCGGATGTAGTAGTAAATCGAAACGACGCTGGTAATTAATCCCAGAATAACTAAGCCGTAAAGTCCAGCTTGCCAGCCTGCCCAGAACAGATAGATTTTGCCAAAAAATCCAGCCAGCGGCGGAATTCCGCCGAGAGAAAGCAGGCAAATACTCAAGGTTAAAGTTAGCAGCGGGTCTTTTTGATACAAACCCGAGTATTCGCTAATTTGGTCGGTTCCAGTCCGCAGCGAGAACAGGATGATGCAGGCGAAAGCACCCAAGTTCATAAACAGGTAAACCAACATATAAAATATCATGCTGGAGTAACCGGCTTCTGTTCCTGCAACCAAACCAATCATTACAAAACCGGCTTGCCCGATCGACGAATAAGCCAAAAGCCGCTTCATGCTAGTCTGGGCGAGGGCAACCACATTGCCCAACACCATGCTGAGAATAGCTAAGGCCGTGAATACGAAGTGCCACTGTTCGGTAAGTGCGGGGAAAGCAGTTGCTAACAAGCGGATTGCTAGGGCAAAACCCGCTGCTTTGGAACCGACAGAAAGGAAGGCAACAACGGGTGTAGGAGAACCTTCGTAAACGTCAGGAGTCCACTGGTGAAAGGGAACCGCAGAGATTTTGAAGGCGATTCCGGCGATCGCAAAAACCAAAGCAATCACCAAACCGAGAGATTGACCTTCATTCACAGTAGAAAGGCTAGTCGCGATCGCACTCAGCTTAGTTTCGCCGCCAGACAACCCGTACAACAGCGAAATACCGTAGAGAAACACCGCCGAAGAAGATGCACCAATTAACAAATATTTCAAAGCAGCTTCATTGGAACGCGGGTCGCGTTTTGTGTAACCCGTCAGCAAATAAGACGAGATACTCAGAGTTTCCAAGGAAATAAAAATCATCACCAATTCATCAGCGCCGCTGAGGAACATTCCTCCCAAAGTAGCGCTGAGTAAAATGCCGATAAATTCGGCTAAAGCTGTACCCGTTTGCAGTACATAGCGGACGGAGATCAAAATAGTGACAGCCGCACTCAAAGCGATAATTCCGCGAAATACTAAACTCAAGGCATCGCTGTTAAAGCCGCCTAGAAACGAGACAGTATCCGTGTTATCCCACTGCAAACACAACGCAGCGACGGCGGCCAGCAAACCCGCAACGGCAGCGTAGGGAGTCCAACCCGAGGAACTGCGGCCTACGATTAAATCGCCGACGAGAACAACCAAGAGGGTGATGATGACAATTCCCTCCGGTAAGATAGTTCCAGCATTTAGCTGGGCGGCAAGAGTAGCAAAATCCATATTTTCACGCAGGTTGGGTAGTACAAGCCGCAAAGGCTGTAATGGGCAGTGAACTCGTAAAAATTCTTTACCAAACAAAGATTGTAGCTGATTACAGCTTCGCGCTCCCAGTTTTGCGGGTGTTTGCGGCCCGGGAGTTGATACTCGGTAGGGGTTTTGCATACATTGGCGCGCATTGTAGAGATTGCCAACAGATGTCACCTGCGACTTTCGTCGCGATCGACCATAACTGCCACAATATAGAAAGTTAAACCAGTAATTCGGCATGGCTTACTTGCTAAGTGCGTACAAACAACTTATTCTCAATGACTTCAACAACCGTCCCGACTGCGAAAATGAATTTCACAAACAAGTTGCAACTCGGTTAGTAGAATTGGCAAAAGTGCGATCGGCGCAGCAAGTTCTAGATATCGCCACCGGCACAGGTTTAGCGGCAATTGCGGAGGATGCACTTAGGTCGATCGAACTCAATAAAATATCAGTCGCCTTTTCTACACCAGGAATGCTATAGCTAGTATGTCTAAACTACTCAATTACATCTGTATCTTTATTATTACCGGCGGGCTGCTGTTTGCTTGTCATTCCCCGGAATCCCTAAAAGTAAAACGCCCTCCCCTGAAAGTATCTTGTGTACCTTTTGTTGGCTATACACCTCTCCTCATTGCTCGAGAGAAAGGATTCTTCAAAGCGCAAGGGATAGACGTGGAACTCAGCTATGTAGACTACTCAAGATTCCAACAAGCAGATTTCATTGCAGGGAAGTATGATGGGATCGGATTGCCCTTGGGCAATTTGATTATCTTGAGTGCCAAAAATCCTGATGTGCAAGCTGTGATGGTTGTGGATGAATCGACAGGTGCAGATGTGGTAGTCGCGCAATCCGACATTAAAACAATTCTTAACTTGAAACGAAAAAAGCTTGGTGCCAATCTAGGCGGCTTTAGCGAAGTTTTCGTTACTGAGATGTTGAAAATCTCTAAACTGACGAGCGATGATGTGAGCCTGGTTAAAGTCGATGCTTTAGAAGTTCCCCAGCGCTTGCAAAACAATGCTATCCAAGCAGGGCACACTTGGGAACCGCATCTTTCTGAAGCATTAAAATTAGGTGCACATATCCTCTTTACCAGCAAGCAAACCCCAGGCTTAATTTTGGATTTGATCGCGTTTCGGGGTGAGGTAATACGCGATCGCCCTCAAGATATTGGCGCCTTTGTGCGAGGCTGGCTTCAAGCCTTGTCCTATTGGGAAGCCAATATTCCCGAAGGAAACGCGATCGCCAGCAAAGGGTTGAATATTCCCATCAAGACAATCTCTTTCGAGGGAATAGACCTCACTGACTTGACCGAAAATCAAAAATACTTTCAATCAGACAGTCCTAATTATATCTACAAAACCGCCAAGAAATATGCGGATTTTTTTATTCGCACGGGCAATGTAACGCGCCTTCCCAATCTAGAAACCTTGTTCAATTCTTCTTTCTTAACCTCCCCTCCTAGTCTGAAACCATGAAACGCTCGTTTTTCAATAGCATCTTTATTATTATTATTATTATTACCTGCTGGCTGCTGCTTGCTTGTCATTCTCCGGAATCCCTAAAAGTAAAACGTCCTTCCCTGAAAGTAAGTTCTATCTCTTTTGTTGGCTATAGACCGGGCATCATTGCTCAAGAGAAAGGATTCTTCAAAGCGCAAGGGATAGACGTGGAACTCAGCTATGTAGACTACTTACAATTCCAACAAGCAGATTTCAGTGCAGGGAAGTATGATGGGATCGGATTGACCTTGGGCGATTTTATAATCTTGAGTGCCACAAATCCTGATATGCAAGCTGTAATGGTTGTGGATGAATCGACAGGTGCAGATGTGGTAGTCGCGCAATCCGACATTAAAACAATCCTTAACTTGAAAGGAAAAAAGCTTGGTGCCAATCTAGGAAGCTTTAGCGAGGTCTTCGTTAGTGAGATGTTGAAAATCTCTAAGCTGACGAGCGATGATGTTAGGCTAGTTAAAGTTGATGGTTTAGAAGTTCCCCAACGCTTGCAAGACAATGCTATCCAAGCAGGACACACTTGGGAACCGCATCTTTCTGAAGCATTACAATTAGGGGCAAATATTTTGTTTACCAGCAAACAAACCCCAGGCTTAATTTTGGATGTAGTAGCGTTTCGGGGTGAGGTCATACGCGATCGCCCCCAAGATATTCGCGCCTTTGTGCGAGGCTGGCTTCAAGGCTTGTCCTATTGGGAAGCCAATATTCCCGAAGGAAACGCGATCGCCAGCAAAGCGTTGAATATTCCCAGCAAGACAATATCTTTCGAGGGAATAAACCTCACTGACTTGGCCGAAAATCAAAAATACTTTCAATCAGACAGTCCTAATTATATCTACAAAACCGCCACTAAATATGCGGATTTTTTTATTCGCACGGGCAATGTGACGCGCCTTCCCAATCTAGAAACCTTGTTCAATTCTTCTTTCTTAACTCCCCCTCCTAGTCGGAAACCATGAATCGCTATTTTTTGAAAAGCATTCGTACAAAGTTAATCTTGTCGTTTCTCGTCGTTGCTCTGATTCCATTGCTGTTGTTAGCATTTATCGACAAACATACAACCGAAAACGCCTTGACCGAAAACGCACGACAAGCCCTATCTGCTGAGGCTCAGGAAACCGCTAACAGAATAGATGGGTTTATCGATGCGAATCTCAATGCCGTGCGCGTAGAAGCGATTTTACCAGGTTTGGCAGCCTATCTGAGCCTACCTCCAGAACGGCGAAAGGATAGTCCCCAAGAGATATTGGCGACTGAAACCTTAACCAGGCTCAGTCGCAAAGATACGCTTAATATTATCTCCTATGCCTTGCTCAACTTAAACGGACAGAATGTACTCGATACGAATCCACCGGATGTTGGACGAGATGAATCCGGTCAAGATTACTTCCAAGAACCGCTCAAAACTCAACTATCTTTTGTTTCTAGTATTAGACAATCGCCGACAATTCCCAACCTCGTTACGCTGTTCTTTAGCAGTCCTGTTCGCGATGCGAAGGGAAATATATTGGGTGTATTGCGGGTGACATACAATGCCACATCTGTCCAGCAGTTGGTGACTCGGGAAACTGAACACGCAGGTGCGAAATCGTTAGCAGTTCTTTTAGATGAACACTATATCCATTTGGCACATAGCACTAAACCCGAACTCCTTTTCAAATCCATTGTGCCTTTGTCGCCCAATCTTGTAGCGAAACTGCAACGCGAAGGGCGTTTGCCTAAGACTTTAACCCAAGAACTTGCAATCAATTTGTCCGATCTCAAGCAAGCATTAGATACTAAACAACACTATCTAACCACACGGTTGGCAGCTAGGGGTAATAAAAATGAGTTGAGCCTTTTAGCGATCGCCCACCTGAAGTATAAACCTTGGTCAGTCGTTTTCGCACAGCCCATTGCCGTTGCCCTAGCACCTGTAGAAAAACAAATACGCGATGCACTTCTTTTATTAGCAATCATCGCCACAATTGTAACTGTCATCGCTTTTGCGATCGCACAACTATTAACAAAGCCTGTGATTGACCTCACCCAAGCGGTTGCCCAGTTTACGGCCGGTCGCTTAGATATGCGTGTCAAGACGCGATCGCAAGACGAAATCGGTTTGCTGGCACGATCCTTCAACAGTATGGCGAGGCAAATCCAAGAATCCTTTGAAACCCTCGAAGACAAAGTTAAAGAACGAACAGCAGAACTAGCTAATGCTAATGAGGAAATCATCGCCCTCAACGCAAAACTCAAAGAAGACAACCTCCGTTTAGGTGCAGAATTGAATGTGGCGCGTCACATCCAGCAAATGATTTTGCCCAACCCCGATGAACTGGAAATTGACGGACTAGATATCGCCGCATACATGGAATCCGCCGATGAAGTAGGAGGTGATTACTACGACGTGTTACAGATCGATGGTGTGGTAACACTGGGTATCGGCGATGTCACCGGACACGGCCTGGAGAGTGGCATTCTAATGCTGATGACGCAAACCTCAGTTCGCACCCTGCAAGAGATTCGCGAACTAGACCCCGTTCGATTCCTGGATGTACTCAACCGTACCCTCTACAAAAACGTGCAGCGGATGAATTCTGAGAAAAGTTTGACGCTGGCGATTTTGAACTATTCCGAAGGACGAATCAGCATCAGCGGTCAACATGAAGAAACGCTAGTAGTGCGAAAAAATGGAGAGGTTGAGCGCATCGACACGATGGATTTAGGCTTCCCGATCGCTTTAGATGATGATATCGCAGATTTCATCAGTCACATCCTGATTCAGCTAGAACCTGGGGATGGCGTGGTGCTTTATACTGATGGCATTCCAGAAGCCTATAACATCGGAAAAAAACAGTATGGACTGAAGCAATTGTGTCAAGTGATCGGTCAAAATTGGCACAAGTCTGCTGCCGAAATTAAGGATGCGGTGATTGCAGATGTGCGACAACATATCGGCAAGCAGAAAGTATTTGATGATATTACGTTGCTAGTCTTTAAGCGGGAGGCTGACTTTACTGAAAACGGAACTTTAGTTAAACATATAAATTCCCCAAAAAATACTGCCGCGACACTGAGAGTTTGAGGAATACTTTATGAAAATAAATCACTAAAAAACAATTGATTTAACGGCAGACGCTTTAAAAATAATTCTGTCGCAGCGCCGTGAACTATAGCTAACCGACAAAAAATTCTGCCTTGCATAATTGCGCGATTATTTATTTTGATTGTTTTGTGGGACGGGCCTCCCGCCCGAAGGCGTGTATTTTCAGAGCTAACTCCTACTCCGCACAAGCATCATCCTCAAATTGTGCAATGCCAAGACTTCTACAGTTTATAAAAATTATTGTTAGCTGACGGCTTGAGATTACCAACTGATAATAAGCGGCAATCCCGGTCGAAAATCTACCTGTTGTCCCTGCACTTCTCCATCAAAACCCAGCTCCACAAAATACTCGGTTCCTATCCGTAACTTTAGCTGATTTGTGTCAATCACAGCTTGCAGTTCAGGTGACGGATTGTTGGCAGCAGGACTGACTAATTCTACACGAGTAATTTCGCGCAAACAACACCATGCTTCAAAGGCTTTGAGTTCTCGGCAGAGTATCGATCGGGACGTTTACCAAAGGGAATTTGAAAAAGCATGGGTTCAGTCAACACATCACTATTTGTAGCCACCGCTATACTGATTGTTTCAGGTAGATAAGGTGGACGATATGCCCAACTAGAAAATGCAATTGTGTCATCAGAATCTTTGGTTGAACGCAAACAGATGCCAAACGGACACGCACCATTATTTCGATTTGTCGATCGCTCCCAAAGACGAGTCTGATTAATTGGCTCAGACTGCGCCTCTTCTGGATCGTGAATCCATAACAATTCCAACATTGCGTTATGGAAAAAGAAACAGCGATTGGTTGTACCTTGTCCGCGATGAATGCGAGATGAACCCTCAACTAAACCGAATGATGATAAACGATTAGCTTCGGAAGCACCAATATCAGTAAGGATGAAAAGATGGTCGAATTCAAATGTCATAGCATTGTTCGTAGAATCGATCGCTCCAGTAATTTTAACCTTGTGCGATCGCTTTCCTTCGGATCGCCGCGCTGATGCTGCACAGCGTACTGTACCAAAGTCCCAAACCTCTACTCAGCCAATTTTTCCCAATCGAAAATCGAAAATCGAAAATCGAAAATCGAAAATCGATCGCCCCAACCTTTCCCAAGGTTCAAGTTACAACTAGATTGAGGAACCATCCGCCCGCATCCAGCAGTCTCAACATCCAGTTACCGACTATTCTGGTAAAGTCAGGTCATCATCCGGTGCATCTTGTAGAGACGCGATTCGCAGCTTCTGTCCCGAAAGCAGTAAAATCCCATCAGCTTGTCACCTGCAACCCGATCGGCAGTAACTTAAAAATTAAGGTAGTTTGAAAATAATCGCCCAAAGTTGAAAGAAGCCTTGACATCTGACCTAAACTCTCTAACTTAGACCCTCTAGCTGCGCTGCCATACATATTTAAAAGATGCCATGTCAACCTTAGTCATCGTCGAATCTCCGACCAAAGCCCGCACCATTCGCAACTTCCTGCCCTCCACCTACCGCGTAGAGGCATCGATGGGCCATGTCCGCGACCTCCCATCCTCGGCAGAAGAAATACCAGAAGCCGTTAAAGGAGAAAAATGGGCGCAACTGGGCGTAAACGTGGAAGCAGACTTTGAACCCCTCTACGTCATCCCGAAAGATAAAAAGAAAATTGTTAAAGAACTCAAAGACGCCCTCAAAGAAGCCACAGAACTGATTCTAGCCACTGACGAAGACCGGGAAGGCGAAAGCATTTCCTGGCATTTGCTGCAAATCCTCAAACCCAAAGTTCCCATCAAGCGGATGGTGTTTCACGAAATCACCCGCGAAGCAATCCGCGACGCTTTGACTCACTGCCGCGATATCGACAATCGAGTAGTACAAGCCCAAGAAACTCGCCGAATTCTCGACAGACTCGTCGGTTACACACTCTCCCCGCTACTGTGGAAAAAAATCGCTTGGGGTTTGTCGGCCGGTAGAGTACAGTCAGTCGCTGTACGCCTGTTGGTGCGCCGGGAACGGGAACGCCGCGCTTTCCGCCAAGGTAGTTACTGGGATTTAAAAGCCCTTTTGGAAAAGGGCAAAATTTCCTTTGATGCCAAACTCGTGACAGTCGGCAATGTGAAAGTTGCAAACGGCAGCGATTTTGATGAAAATACCGGGCAAATTATCGCAGGCCGCCGCGTACTTTTGCTGAACGAAGAACAGGCGCGGGCTTTACTCTCACGCATCCAAAACAAACCTTGGACTGTCACAAATCTCGAAGAACGGCCAGTCACCCGCAAACCTTCGCCGCCGTTTACGACCTCGACTTTGCAGCAGGAAGCTAACCGCAAGCTGCGGCTGGGTGCGCGGGAAACCATGCGAATTGCCCAAAGTCTCTACGAACGCGGTTTTATCACCTATATGCGGACGGATTCGGTACATTTGTCCGAACAGGCGATCGCCGCCGCCCGAACTTGCGTCCAAGAACTTTACGGCAGCGAATACCTCAGCCCCCAACCGCGCAAATACACCACGAAAAGCAAAGGCGCGCAGGAAGCCCACGAAGCTATCCGTCCTGCAGGCAGCACTTTTCGGACTCCGCAGCAAACCGGATTGGACGGCATTGATTTCCGCCTCTACGATTTGATTTGGAAGCGGACTGTGGCTTCTCAAATGGCCGATTCCCGCCAAACTCACGTCACTGTATTAACTCAGGTAGAAGATGCCGGTTTCCGTTCCAGCGGCAAACGCATTGATTTTCCAGGCTTTTTGCGCGCCTACGTGGAAGGTTCCGACGATCCGAATGCGGCGTTGGAAGACCAAGAGGTGATTTTGCCGGCGCTGAAGGTGGGCGATAAACCTAATTGTAAAGATTTAGAGGCAGTTGGACACGAAACTCAACCTCCCGCCCGCTACACGGAAGCTTCTCTGGTGAAAATGCTAGAAAGCGAAGGTGTGGGCCGTCCGAGTACCTACGCGAGTATTATCGGTACAATTGTCGATCGGGGATATGCCAAATTAATAGCTAACGCCCTAATTCCGACATTCACTGCTTTCGCCGTCACGACTTTATTGGAAACACATTTTCCCGATTTAGTAGACACCGGTTTTACTTCCCGAATGGAACAAACCCTCGATGAAATTGCCACCGGCGAGGCGAAATGGCTGCCGTATTTGCAAAAGTTTTATACAGGGGACAGCGGACTCGCAACCCAAGTTAAAGAACAGGAAAGTCAGATTGATGCAAAAGTTGCCCGAACCGTGGTATTGGAAAATCTGTCTGCCAAAGTTTGCATTGGGAAATTCGGCGCATACCTGGAATCTGAAAGCGAAGAAGGCCTGGTAAAAGCATCGATTCCCCAAGATTTGACGCCTGCAGATTTAGACCCGGAAAAAGTTGACTTTCTGTTAAAGCAAAAAACGGAAGGCCCGGAAAAATTGGGTCTTCACCCGGAAACCGGGGAACCGATTTATGTGCTGATTGGCAGTTACGGGCCATACGTTCAGTTAGGGGATGTTTCGGAAACGAACAAGAAACCGAAGCGGGCTTCTTTACCGAAGGGAACGGATAAGGATAGCGTGACGCTGGATATGGCGGTGAGTTTGTTGACTTTACCCCGGTTGTTGGGTGCTCACCCGGAGACGGGGGCGAAGGTGCAAGCTAATTTGGGGATGTACGGGCCTTATGTGGTGCACGACCAGGGTAAGGTTGGGAAAGATTATCGATCGATCAAACCGCCGGATGATGTTTTGACGATCGAGCTCGATCGGGCATTAGAATTGTTAGCCCAGCCGAAAGCCGCCCGCGGCCGCAACAGCAAAGCCGCGACACCTTTGAAGGAATTGGGCGCGCATCCAGAGTCGGGAGAACCCATTAATGTTTACGACGGCCGCTACGGCCCCTACGTGAAACACGGCGATATCAATGCTTCTTTGTCCAAGGATGAATCTGTGGAGAATTTCACCTTACAAAGAGCACTGGAATTGTTAGCAACCAAGGAAGCAGCCGGGGGAAAAACTAGCAGCAAGTCCAAGAAGTCTACTAAGACAGCGGCGAAGTCGGAGACTGCAACTGAGAAGACGGCGGCGAAGAAAACTACTGCTAAAAAGACGGAGACTGCGGCGAAGAAAACCACTGCTAAAAAGACGGCGACTGCGACTGCGACGAAGAAGAAAACCAAGTAAAATTAGTTTATTTTTCTATCATCCCAGAAACCCGGTTTATTTGAGAAACCGGGTTTTTTTATTTGTCAAGTCCTAGACGCACGCTAACCCAAAAAACCCGGTTTATTTGAAAAACCGGGTTTCTAAACACTGTCAAAGTTTTACGTTTAATTAGGTTGAGCTGACTAGCCAGCAATTTTCAACAATTCCACATCAAAAATCAGTGTAGCATTAGGAGGAATTACCCCGCGGGCACCGCGAGCGCCGTAACCGAGTTCAGGGGGAATAATCAACTTGCGGCGGTCTCCAACTTTCATCGTACCGACACCTTCATCCCAACCCTTAATTACTTGACCTACGCCAATTTTAAACTGAAAAGGAGAATTGCGATCGCGCGAACTGTCAAACTTCGTGCCATCTTCCAAAGTTCCAGTGTAGTGCACCACAACCGTCTGGCCTTTTTTTGGAGTGGCCCCATTACCATTTTTCAATTCAATATATTTCAGACCTGAATCTGTGGTGACAGTTTTCTCAGTATTATCAGTCATGTTATTGCCAGCGATAGTAGCTGGTACTTCCGGTAAAGTAGCATCAGCTACTAGCAAGCTATCTTCATTCAAAGACTGCGCTGATAACTTCTCAATAGCAGTCTCGGGTGAAGGATTATTTAATTCGGCGGCAACTGCTTGAGGCCCAGAACCGCTCATTTGAGCGACTATCAAAAACAAAAAGCAAACCAGCATTACCCCCAAGCTGACTAGAACTCCTCGCAAAATTAATCCTCCTGATACTTTTAACCGCGATATCTCAGATATCTAAGACATCTATTACAACAAAAACACCAAATTTTATCTGAACTTTTCCGCCAAAAGATGGCAGGTGTCAGCTAGTTTTAAAGACAAAAGTATGAAGTCAAAATGTTTGTAATTCTACATAAGTGCCTTCTTGAGCCTTCTGCCTTCGGGTGACAATTTTATCACAAGATAACAGCGAACCGCTCCCGGGCGATCGAACTCAGCGCCAGTTTCGGTTCTCTAAATCCCGCATCTGACGTTCCAAACGATCGAGCCTGCCCCGCAACTCATCCATTTCGGACTGTCGGGGAACGCCCATATCTTGCATCAGATTCCGCAGTTGCCGCTGCAACTGCGTATCCCAATTGCCCTGTTCAGACTTGAGGTGCTCCGTCATGTCATCGACAAAGGTTTTGGCTTGCTCAGAATTGATTTTGCCATCTTTGACCCATTGCTCGCTGACTTCCTGCAATTTCTCGGCCACCAAGGAGGTAGTACCAATGCCCAGCATTACCAGTTGTTTGAGTAAGTTGCTATTGTTATCCATAAATTTTTCCTACTGTTTGCCCCTTCATACCCGATCGGCTCAGGTCGCCTGCGGTCGCTGTGAAACCATCTGTAAACTTAAAGTTACATCAGCGCTGACCTACCTTTCTATTTTGGAGCATCCAGCCGCCTGATGGCGAGTCGATCGCGCATTCTCGGCGTTCGGAAAACCCGCTAATGAGCTACCGACAAGATTACCCTATCACCAGCAAAGTCAATGCCTGATTGTCCCCGCTGCCACCAACCTGTAGACGCCCGAGCCATCGCCTGCGCGCACTGCAAAATCCCTCTCAAAGCTTTCGGTCATCCGGGTATCCCCCTTTATCGATCGAAATCGGAAGAATTTCTGTGCACTACCTGTATTTACCACGAAGACGACACTTGCAACTACCCGCAGCGTCCTTTTGCCAAAGAATGCACGCTTTATCACGATCGAGCTGAGCCGCTTGTGCCGCCGACGAGCCCTTACATCAGCGGCGGCTGGCCGCAATCGATCAAAAATTGGTGTCAGCGCCATCTCGTTTGGTTAGCTTTAGTTGGTTTAATTATTATTAGCATTGCTCTGTCGATTTAATCGGATTGTACAAAGCGTAGAATAGAGATATATCTGTTAATCTGGGTTGCTCTATTATTCTCTAAATTATTCATGAGCTACGTATTCGGCATCGACGGGGGCGGCACGAAAACTATCTGCCTCTTAATGGACGAAAACCACATTGTTTTGGGACGGGGCGAAGCAGGGCCGTCAAATTATCAAACGCTGGGAATTGAGACAACCAAACAATCCATTCAATTGGCGATCGAACGAGCAGTTCTGTCCGCTAAAATCGAGACGAATAGCAATCTCAACATAGAAGCTATTTGTCTGGGACTAGCAGGCGTCGGGCGTCAAAAAGATATTGAAATAGTGCAATTTCTAGTGCAGAACTTGCAGTTGACGAATACTTTACCAGTAACCCGATCGTTCTTGCCTCGGAATATCGTAATTTGCAGCGACTGCGCGATCGCACTTGTTGGGGGTACCGGCTATCCAGTGGGTATTACCGTTATTTCAGGAACCGGTTCGATTGTTTTCGGGCAAAACAGTCAAGGAAAAACGAAACGAGTCGGCGGTTGGGGATATCTTTTAGGCGATGAAGGCAGCGGATATGACATCGCCATTCAGGGTTTGCAAGCGGCTTTGAAGTTTTATGACGGACGCGGAGAATTTACAGCACTTGCGGAAAAATTTCAAAACCATTTAGGCCTAAATCACCTCGAAGAATTGGTAGAAGTCCTTTACCGGCGGGGTTGGGGAGTGAAAGAAATTGCAGCTTTAGCGCCGATTGTCGATCGACTCGCAGCCGAGGGCGATCGCGTCGCTGACGGCATTATTGATAGTGCCGTGGCAGAATTAACCTTTTCAACAAAAATAGCCATTTCAGCCCTATTTAACCCCAGAGAAGAATTTGAAATTGTGCTCGTAGGAGGTGTGTGGGACTCAGAGGCAAATTTCCGGGGTCGGTTTGAAGCGGCAATAAGTGCGATCGCCCCAAAAGCTAAGGTAATCTCGCCCCGATACGAACCAGCTTTCGGTGCTGGGTTGTTAGCCTTAAACGCTCTCAACAATTAAACTCGTGCGCCGACGCTTCGCGGTCGGATTTCACCTGAACTGTTGGAGGCTAAGGGGGACGATGAATCGAAATCTCTCCTTTATCCTCCTTATCTTCCCAATCTTGCCGATTTTCTCGATTTTTCCAAATTTTAAAATTCTGGATTATCTACCTTATCTTCCCAACTTGTAGAATTTCAGGCTGCCATAATTAAAACATCAGATGAATCGGAAACCAGAAACAAATTTAGCAGTAGTGCGTTCCTCAGTAAACCAAAACCGAAGCAAGGAGACAATTTATATGATTACTTCTCAAAAATGGCGTTCAGCAACAGCAGCAATCCTCGCACTGGGCATTACAGTTGGAACCAGCGCGCCGCTAGTGGTAGCTACCCCCGCAGAAGCCCAACAGCGAATTTCCCAATTTGATAGCATCCGAATTCCCTCGGGCAGTGTAATTCCAGTTAGCTACGAAAAAGACAAAATTATTGTCACCCGCGAAGAAACAGCACCTTTAACTTTAACAGTAGCGCGAGACATCCGCACAGCTCAAGGCAGAGTATTAATCCCTGCGGGCAGTCAGATTGTCGGGACACTGCAACCTGTCAGAAGAGGCAATCAAATCGGTACTCAATTTGTTGCCAGAGAGTTAATTATCAGCCGCCGCCAACGCTATCGGATTGACGGCTATTCGGGAGTTATTACCAGAACCGAAAGAGTTCAAAAAGGTGCTGGTACAGGTTCGATCGCCCAAGGTGCAGCATTGGGTGCAGCAGCAGCAGCAGCACTAGCAGGCATTACCGGCGACAAAGCGATAGCCACTGAAGAAGTATTGGGAGGCGCTGGGATCGGCGCTTTAGCTGGAGTGTTGTTGGGGCGGCGCAGCGTTGACGTGCTCGTGATTCGCCCGGAACAAGATTTGGCAGTGAGATTGCAATCGGATATCGTGCTGCGCTAATATTGGAATCTTCCGATTGATTAATTATTTGCAGCAAAACATTGTCGATCGCTAACTTTTGGTCTCCCGATCATGGGCTAGGCATACTATTAAGGTTGTGCCTAGCCATGTTTGTGGGAGGAATTATTGGATGGGAACGCCAACTCAGACACAAACCAGCGGGATTGAGAACTCATATGCTAGTAAGTATGGGTTCTGCACTGTTTGTTTTAATACCGCTGGCAATGGGTAAAAATGGAAACGAACGAGATGCGATCGAGCGCGTAATTCAAGGCATTGCTGCCGGGGTTGGGTTTTTGGGAGGCGGAGAAATCCTGCGGCAAAGTCAACAGGAAATAGGCAAAGTTGAAGTTCGCGGGCTTACGTCTGCCGCAGCTATTTGGGTGTCAGCAGCTTTAGGAACTGCGGCAGGATGCGGGTTGTGGCAACTTGCATTAATTGGCGCTTCAATGTCGCTGTTTGTTCTGAGAGTAATTAAAGAGTTAGAGCGTCGGAGTCGCAGGAAATAGTCTCAGCGATTATATAAGTTCTGGTAAAATAACCGTTATAGCGTTGCAGTGAAAACTAGATCGTTCCGAGTCAGTTTTATGAGGAATGAATTCCTAACTACCAACAAATTTGATTGCGGTCGATCGAGGTGACATAATATTAGCGGTTTCATAGCAAGTCCAGTTAATCACTTAGGGATGAGAATTAAATAAAATCCACTTTTCATGACTGTTGTGGGACGCCCATCCCACAATAAAAAAAGGAAATTATTTAATTGACGATCCTTATACACGATACGCAACAAGTGGTTTGACTCCCTACTTATAGCATTTCTCAATCTTGGTGAGGTATGCCCTATGCCCGCTTATCGATCGTGCAACTAATGTTACTGAGAAAAGCTATAGCAATCCTTGCACGAGTCGTAAATTTTTACCCCACCCCAATCCTCGCCAAGGCATCGGGGAGGGAGTAAGAAATTCACAAATGATGCGAGGATTGCTATATATCGCAATTCGCAATAACTTTAGCACTATAAAAAAATTAGGTAATTAAATTATCAGGAGTTGTTTGGTAGAATATAAAAAAATATTTAATTTTTACAAGTAATAAATTATCATTAATTTCTTTGAGGAAATGTTGAAAAATTTATCGATTCCCAAGACTCTTGCCTCACACGACCGGCCATCGCAGCTAACTGCAAGCTCATAAAAGCATTCAAATCTTCCAAATCACATTTAGCGGAGGCAAAAATCTGCTGCATTTGATTTTCGGCTTCCAAACTCAGATATCCAGCGACAAGAGCTTGTTGTACAACTTCACGAATCCGCATAATCGAAATCTTCCTTACTACAGTTGAATGTGGTAAAAGTCAACTAATTACTAAGAGGAAGTTTTGGAGGCAGTCTCGCAAAAGACTTCCAATTCTTTTAGCTCGCGAGACTCTTGTTTCACCAAACCAGACATAACTGCTAGTTGCAAAGCCATAAAAGCATTTAAGTCTTCCAAGTCATACTTGGTGGTAGTTAACATCCGGCGCAGTTGATTTTCGGCTTCAATAGTTAGAGAACCGAGCATCAGAGCTTGTTGGGCGAGGTCACGAATCAGTATCATAATACTTATGGATTGTATTGGTTGAAGTTTCAGTATCAACCGTTTTAACAGAATCCACAGTGACGGCTATTGCTCGATGGGTGTGATATTTTTATGGGTCAGCCGTGACAGCCGGAGTCGCAGAGTGTGATTAAGTATTTGCAAGGATGTGACGGCGATCACGCTGGGAATGGGAGAGGAGGAGCCCGGGAGGGGGAGTGGGGGAGTGGCAAAATGCGATCGCGACAGAGTGAGAAAATCTTTCTTAAACATCTGACTGATGATTAATGATTAATCGCTGATGACTACTGCTTTCTACCTTCAGAAGACGCTCAACGTCTATAATCAGCAAGTTAAATATTTACGGCAAGACATATGGAACCAGCTCATAAAGATTTGCTACAACAAATAGCCCGACTATCGGAAACTTATGGTAATTTGGCCGATCGCCTTTCCCAAGCAGCCAAACAACTGCAAGACTCGGGCCTTCCTCCCTCTGACAGCTTGCTGCAAGAAGTAGCCACGTACAGCCGCAACTTTGCCACACTCCAAAAACAAGCTATCGAACTCAACAAATCCGCGATCGCGCCGGGGGAAATTGCTTCCCTCAAAGATATTCAAAACTTAGTCGAGACTGCCGCAGCTTCCGAAGGTATAGCAGAAATGCGCGACGCGGCTTTGAAAGTTCTAGATCGAGTATTGGCGATCGCCCACCGCGAACAAAGCGACTTCGCACCCTTACAATCAGTTCATGCCAAAGCCCGCGAACTGCAACGCGCGATTTCCGAATCAACCCCGACTCAACTGCATTCCGACGCAGAATCCTTAGTCAGCGGCAAACACCCAGTTGCAGCAGTGCTCGCCCTGGTGGAACAGCAAGACAAATTAGACGACGAACAGTGGGTCTTTCTTGAAGAAACAGTCAGCGCCGCTTTTGGCAAACAAATCGCCGTCGCCATTTCCAGAGGCAAATTAACCATTGCTGAGATGGCAAAAGCAGCACCTGCAAAAGTCGAACCCGCATTGAAACCAGCGCCAGAACCAAAAATCAGCGCCGAACCTTTGCCAGAAGTCATTATCATCCCGTCGGGAAATGTGGCACCGAAACAAGTTGCAGTTGCGCCACAGATCCAGATTTTGGAATCCCCCGCACCTTCCGTCCCCATGCACGAGGTAATTATTGTTCCCAGCGTGGAAGTACCTCAGTCCCTCAAGACAACCGGTTCGGGGAACATTGTCTTTGGGGCACCTCGGGAGATTCAACAAGTGCCCGTAGAGGGCGCTTTGGGAATCAAAGTTTTGGTGCACATTCAGGGAATTGGCGATCGAACTTTCGGTGCTCAAGAATACGCGGGTACTAAGGGTCAAGGGCGGCGCGTCGAAGGATTTCAAATTAATATCGATCCCCCAATTCCCGGCTTAAATGTCGAGTACATGGCTCACGTCGAAGGTGTTGGCGATACTCCTTGGATCGGCGCAGGAGAATTGGCAGGTTTTCGCGGTCAAGCGAAACGAATAGAGGGATTTGCCGTGCGGTTGAACGGGCCGCAAGCTGATAAGTACGACGTATTTTATAGCGCTCACATTCAGAATATCGGCGACACCGACGTGTCCTCCAACGGCGAATATTGCGGCACTCGCGGCAAAGCTTTGAGAATAGAGGGTATCAAAGTTTGGATCGCGCCGTCTGCGAGTTCGCAAACAGCGGCGCCTGTGGGTTTAAAAGTGTTGGCGCACATTCAAGGAATTGGCGATCGAACTTTTAGCGATCGAGAATATGCGGGTACTAAAGCTCAAGGTCGCCGCGTGGAAGGATTTCAAATTAAAATAGAGCCTCCCGTTCCCGGTTTAAATTTGGAGTACATGGCTCACGTTGAAGGAGTTGGCGATACTGCTTGGATCTCGGAAGGGGATCTAGCCGGTTTCCGGGGCAAAGCCAAGCGCATTGAGGGATTTGCCGCGCGGCTGACAGGGCCGCAAGCTGATAAGTATGACGTATTTTATACGGCTCACATTCAGAATGTAGGCGATACTCCGGTTACTGCTAACGGTCAATATTGCGGCACTCGCGGCAAAGGTTTGAGGGTTGAGGGGATGACGATTTGGGTTGAGCCGAAAGCGTAAAAATTGAGAATGAATGGAAAATTTTAAATGGCATTTTCCATTCATTAAATACTCGAATAAGTAGGGTGTGTCTATTCACATTATTTGCACCACAAACTAACAATATCCAAGCTGATACACCGCTAGATAATATCATGTTCTGCTAATCACAAGGCAATTGTTCGCGCTCGTGTACCAATCTCAGATGGTGGCGATTGCTTCGCTTCACTGCCTGCGTTCCGCTCGCAATGACAAATTATAACTAATTTACCGGACATGATATAAATGGTGCGTCAGAATTCGACTTTTCATACTTCTTGAGAATCTCTAATCTGACGCATCCTACGGCTGACGCACCAGGCAATAAACGGTGCGTCAGAACGATATTTTATACTTTCTGCGGTTATTCAGAATCATAAAATTGACAGCAATATGTCTCTTTGACCATTTCAGCTTGAATTTTTTTGTTGATTTCGGATCGATTCAGTTCCCTGTTGCGGATGGTATGCACGATCAGATATAATCTAGCCCAAATCAACATTCCGAGGACGATCGCACCAATCAATTATCCTATAGCTTTCTTTAAAGGTTGAGGTTGGCTGTAGCTCATCTAGCGCAGCGATTGCCAGCAGACAGGATGCAAATTATTGCTGTTGAGTGCGGATGTCAGCCTGTTATAGCAGATGTTGAAGGCTTTAGTTATTCTTGAAAGAAGAAAGTCGATTGTCAACAAAATATTAAGCAATTGTCATATTTACAGGCTGTGGAATTACACGGTTGCTGAGCGGGAAATGCTCTTTGGCGGCACTATCCGTAAAATGTATCATAGATACTTTACAGGGCGGTAGAGTTCGAGTTAACATCGGCTGAGCCGATCAAATATTACAGCCAAAAACAAAATATTATGTCAGATGCACGCGATCAATGATTTTACCGTGCTTGGGGATAAATAGTTACTTAAAAAAGTCTTAAAAATCCCGTGACACTTGCTTAGAAGTATTTTCGTTCAATACTTACATATAAATATGTCATTGCCAGCAGACGATCGCCCGCAATCCGCAACCACTGATAGTGAATCTTCCTATCAACTTTCACCGATACAGCAGGGGATATTGTTCGACAGCCTTTCGGGTCAACAATCAGGGATAGATATCGAACAAGCGATCTGTAGTATTCGGGAAAATTTGAATGTTTCAGCTTTCTTCAAAGCTTGGCAGCAAATAGTGCAGCGGCATCCTATCTTGAGAACGAGTTTTTGTTGGTCAGGTGAAGAAGTTCCCCTGCAAACCGTACATCACCAAGTTGAACTGCCAAGCGTTGAACAAGACTGGCGCAATTTGTCGGAGGGCGATCGCACCAACCAACTCGAAACCTATTTGCAAACCGATCGCCTGCAAGGCTTTGACCTAACTCAACCCCCGCTGATGCGTTTGGCTTGGTTCCGAGTTGCGGAAACCGAGTACAAACTCATCTGGACTTATCACCACATTTTGCTTGACAGTACCTCGGCAGTCATTGTTTTGCAAGAAGTTTTTACCTTGTACGAATCCCTGTGTGCCGATCGACCGTTAGAATTACAACCGCCCCGCTGCGATCGAGATTGCATCGAGTGGATGCAGCAGCCAGACATCTTGAAAGCAGAAACATTTTGGAGACAATACTTAAGCGGTTTCAGCGATCCTACCCCTTTGGTTGGGGCTGTTTCAAGGGCGGGCAAGATACTTAACCCGAAAGACCGCCAGGGAATTAATTCCCTGCCGGACTGCGGGTTTGACCCTAAGTTTACACCAATGGCATCTTGCCTGTTCCTGACACCACCAGAAATCCTGCTTTCTAAGACTGTTACCGCCACCTTAAACTCCCTAATTAAAGACCACAATATCACCCTAAATACCCTGCTGCAAGGAGCGTGGGCTTTACTTTTGAGCCGCTGTTCCGGTTCGGAAGATGTAGTATTTGGAGCAATTTGCAACAGCCGATCGCAGAATCGAGAAAACGCAGAATCAGCCGTAGGATTATTTATAAATACTTTGCCGGTTCGAGTAATTGTATCTCCCGATTTACCAGCGATCGACTGGCTCAAACAACTGCAAAATCAGTGGACTTCACTGCAAGAATACGGGAACGTGCCGCTAGCAAAAACTCAAGAATGGAGCGATATTCCCCGCAGCCAAGCTTTATTTGAAAGCCTGCTAGTAGTTGAAAAATATCACATTAACTCTGCCTTGCAAGCACTGGGCGGCAACTGGCAAAACCGAGAATTTCAGCTTTTAGAACAGACGAGTTTTCCGCTAACAGTTTACGCATATGGGGGAAGTGAACTGCTGCTAAAAATTGCTGGCGATCGCCAGCGGTTCGATCCGATCGCCATTACCCGAATGTTGGGACACCTGCAAACTTTGCTAGAAAGTATAGCCGCGAATCCCGATCGGAAAATCAGCAAATTGTCAATGCTGACAGCAGCCGAACTCGCTCAGTTGCAGGAGTGGAATCAAACTCAGGCAAATTATCCGCAAGACAAATGCGTTCACCAATTATTTGAAGCACAAGTCGAGCGATCGCCCGATGCCATTGCCGCCGTTTTTTCCCAAAATCTCCAACAGCAACTCACCTACCTCGAACTCAATTCCAAAGCCAATCAACTAGCCCGTTACTTGCAGCAATTAGGCGTCGGGCCCGATGTTTTAGTAGCTATTTGCATGGAACGTTCCTTAGAAATTGCGATCGCCGTTTTAGGCGTTCTCAAAGCAGGCGCAGCTTACGTTCCCCTAGATCCCGCCTATCCCAAAGAAAGGCTGACCTTCATGTTAGCCGACACCCAAACTCCCGTTATACTCACTCACTCTCACTTAGTGTCTGGGATGCCAGCGCATCAAGCCCGCGCCGTTTGTTTGGACGCAGACTGGGAAACAATCAGCAGTCACAGCACGGAAAACCCAGCTAGCAGCGTCTCTCCCGACAATTTAACCTATACAATATATACATCAGGTTCCACAGGCAAACCCAAAGGAGTTCCCCTCCCGCACCGCGCCCTAGTCAACCTAATTGCGTGGCAACTCCAAAACTCGACCCTTGAGGGCCCAGCCAAAACCCTGCAATTTGCATCTCTCAGCTTCGATGTCTCATTTCAAGAAATGTTCTGTACTTGGTGTGCCGGCGGCACCCTCGTTTTCATCACAGAAGAAATCCGGCGAGATGCCCAAAGTTTGTTGCAGCTAATCGACAAACAAAAGATTCAAAGACTATTTCTCCCTTTCATCGCCCTGCAACACTTAGCCGAAGCAGCCGATACTTATCAGCTAATACCGAAATCGCTGCGCGAAGTAATCACCGCCGGCGAACAGTTGCAAGTCAACCGTTACATAGCCAGTTTCTTTCAACAGCTAGAAAACTGTACCCTGCACAATCAATACGGCCCCTCCGAGAGCCACGTTGTTACAGCTTATACCCTCGCAGGCCCGCCCGGAGATTGGCCCGCACTGCCTCCGATCGGCCGCCCTCTTGCCAACACGCAGATATATTTGTTACACCAGAATAGTGAGCCTGTAGCGATCGGCGTCCCCGGAGAACTCTACATCGGGGGTATCTGTTTGGCCCGGGGCTATCTCAACCGGCGGGACTTGACTGCTGAAAAATTTATTCCTAATCCTTTTAAACACAATGAAATACGCGCGATCGAACAGGAATCAGATATTACCCTTCTGCCTTCAGAAGATCGCCTTTATAAAACTGGAGATTTAGCTCGCTACCTGAGTGACGGTAACATCGAATACATCGGGCGGATTGACGGTCAAGTCAAAATTCGCGGCTTCCGCATAGAGTTGGGAGAAATCGAAACCGCACTGGCAAAACATCGCGCCGTCAAACAAGCTGTGGTGCTGGCGCGGGAAGACGCATCGGGAGACAAACGACTGGTTGCATACATAGTGGCGAATCCAGAGGATCAATTGGCAATAGCCGACCTCCGCCGTTACCTGCAAGGGCAACTCCCAGATTACATGGTGCCTGCGGTGTTTGTGAATGTTGAGGCGATGCCGAAGACGCCCAGCGGGAAAATCGACCGCCGCGCCCTGCCGGCACCTGACTCGCAACGACAAGAACAGTCCCAGAGTTACGCTGCACCGCAAAGCGAGTTGGAGCTTTTGCTGGCGGGTGTTTGGTCTAAGTTGCTGAAGATCGATCGCGTCGGCATTCACGACAATTTCTTCGAGATTGGAGGCAATTCTTTGATGACGCTGCAAGTTGCAGTCCAAGTTCGGACTCTGTTAGGTAAAGACTTGCCGGTGGTGAAATTGTTCCAGCACCCGACGATCGCCCAATTGGCAAATTATTTAAACGAGGGAAAAAGCGCGAGCCAGTCCAACAACAAATTTCAAGACAGGGCCGATCGGCAAAAAGCTGCCTTTAAACGGCAAAAGCAATCTACCAAAAAACCTAATTTATGACAAATTCGCAGGAAAACTCAGAACTTGACGGCATTGCGATTATTGGCATGGCCGGCCGCTTTCCCGGTGCTGCCAGTGTCGGTGAACTGTGGCAGAATTTGTGCGGCGGGGTGGAGTCCACAGCGTTTTTCAGCGACGCGGAACTAGACCCCAGTATTGACCCCAATCTCAGACAAAATCCCAATTACGTCAAAGCTAGAGGAATTATTGACGGGGCCGATCGCTTTGATGCAGCATTTTTCGGCGTGAGTACCCGCGAAGCCGAAATTACCGACCCGCAGCAGCGCGTTTTTTTAGAAATAGCTTGGGCCGCCCTAGAAAATGCAGGCTGCGATCCGAATACCTTCAGCGGCTCGATCGGAGTGTACGCCGGCACGGGCAACAATACTTATTTTCCCAACAACATCGCCGGACGATCGGACGTAATTTCCGGCGCGGGCGAGTTTCAGGTGATGGTAGCCAACGAAAAAGACTACATTGCTACCCGCACCTCCTACAAGCTGAATCTCAAGGGGCCGAGCGTCAGCGTGCATACCGCTTGCTCTACATCATTAGTTGCAGTTTGTCAAGCTTTTTATGCTTTGATGAGCTATCAATGCGACTTAGCCCTGGCCGGCGGGATATCAATTACGGTGCCCCAAAATAGCGGTTATTTGTATCAAGAAGGGGGGATGTTCTCCAGCGACGGACACTGCAAACCTTTCGACGCCAAGGCTGAAGGAACCGTGTTCGGCAACGCTGCCGGGGCTGTTGTACTCAAGCGTTTGGAAGAAGCGATCGCCGACAGAGATACAATCTATGCCGTAATTCGCGGAGTCGGACTCAACAACGACGGGGCAGCCAAAGTCAGCTTTGCGGCACCCAGCGTAGACGGGCAAGCAGACGCGATCGCGATGGCGCACGCGATGGCAGACGTGCATCCCGAAACGATATCTTACGTCGAAACCCACGGCACGGCAACCCCCCTGGGCGATCCGATCGAAATAGAAGCGCTGACTCAGGCATTTTCCCTCAAAACCGCAGCCAAACAATTTTGCGCGATCGGCTCCGTCAAAAGCAACTTCGGACACACGATCGCCGCGGCGGGAGTCACAGGGCCGATCAAAACAGCTTTAGCCCTCAAACACCGGCAAATACCCGCCACTCTGCACTTCGAGCAACCGAATCCAGCCATTGATTTTGCCAACAGCCCCTTCTACGTCAACGCCGAACTCTCGGAATGGAAAGCCGGCCAAACGCCCAGAAGAGCCGGAGTCAGTTCGTTTGGCGTCGGCGGCACCAACGCTCACGTTGTCCTCGAAGAAGCGCCCGCCCTAGAACCGTCAAGCCCTTCTCGCCCGCGGCAGTTACTGCTGCTGTCGGCGAAAACTCCATCTGCATTGGACGCAGCTACCGCAAATTTGCGATCGCACCTGGCCCAAAACCCGGAGATCGATCTCGCCGATGCTGCTTACACCCTGCAAATCGGGCGGCAAGCCTTCAATTACCGACGTTTCGCCGTTTGCAGCGATCGCGCCGATGCCGTGCAGGTACTCGAATCCCTGCCGCCGCTGCGTACAGCAACCCGCTGCACCGAATCGAGAAATCCGGCAGTAATCTTCATGTTTCCGGGACAAGGGTCGCAATACGTCAATATGGGCTTGAATTTGTACGAATCCGAGCCTTTATTCCGCGAAACAGTCGATCGCTGCGCCGAAATTTTGCAGCCGCACCTCGGCCGAGATTTGCGGAAAGTGCTGTATCCCGGCAGCGATGAAGCGACAGCAGCCGAATCGCTGCGCCAAACTTTCTTGACTCAGCCTGCGATATTTACCGTAGAATACGCGCTTTCCAAGCTGTGGCAGAGTTGGGGCGTCACTCCCCAAGGTGCGATCGGGCACAGCATCGGCGAATTTGCAGCGGCAACTATCGCAGGCGTGTTTTCTCTGGAAGATGCCTTGATGCTGGTGGCTGCGAGGGGGCGCTTGATGCAAGAATTGCCGGGGGGTTCGATGCTGTCGGTGCGGTTGCCTGCTGCCGAAGTAGAAGGGCGGTTGAGCGCGGATTTGGCAGTGGCTGCGGTGAATGCGCCGGAACTTGTGGTAATTGCCGGGCCGACGGAGGCGATCGCACTTTTTCAGCAGCAACTAGAAAGCGAAAGCGTTGTCTGCAAACAACTGCACACTTCCCACGCTTTTCATTCGCCGATGGTAGATTCGATCGTCGAACCTTTCGCCGAATATGTCAAAAAAGTGCAGTTGTCAGCGCCAACTATCCCATTTGTTTCTACTGTAACTGCTAGTTGGATAACAGCGGAACAAGCAACCGATCCGATGTATTGGGCGCGGCATTTGCGGGCGACAGTGCGTTTTGCCGACGGGATAAAAGAGCTTTGGCAAGATCCTAACAGGATACTTTTGGAAGTCGGGCCGAGAACAACGGCTGCTACTTTAGCTCGCAAACAAGCCAAAGATTTGAAAAAACAAGTTGCCATTTCTTCCCTCAGCGACAACCATGAAAATCAAACTGAATGGGCGGCTTTGTTGAGTGCAGCCGGACAGCTTTGGCTTTGCGGAGTATCGATCGACTGGCAGAGTTTTTATCAGGAGGAAACGCGCGATCGCCTTCCCCTGCCGACTTATCCCTTCGAGAGCAAGCGTTTCTGGATCGAACCAAAAGTGTCAGAGGACAAGAGTGGGAGAGGGGGAGATGGGGAGAGTGGGAGAGTGGGAGAGTGGGAGAATTCCCAATTCCCGATGCCCGATTCCCAATTCCCAATTCCCAATTCCCAACAATCAACTGTCAACTCTCAACTGTCAACTGTCAACAATCAATTACCGATGCCAAATTCACAGGTTGAAACCCAAACTGCAGCGCGCAAGTACAGACTAATTCCTGCAATCAAAAACATCCTAGAAGAAACTTCTGGCGAGGATTTAGGCAGTGTTGATGAGGACTTAACTTTCCTAGAAATGGGTTTGGATTCTCTGTCTTTGACTCAAGTAGCGCTGAATTTGCAAAAAGAATTTAGCATCAAAATTACCTTTCGCCAGCTATTAGAAACTTTCCCCACTCTCGGCACTTTATCTGAATTTATCGACGGTGCTCTGCCGCCGGAGGTTTTGCCTGCAACTCCAGCAGTCCAACAAGCCGCGCCCGTACCAGCACCCGCACCGCCGATCGCACCTCCAGAACAAACTGCGATTCCCGTTCCCGCAAGCGCCCCTGTAAATCTGCCCTTACCCAGCCCTGGGCCTCAAATTTTGAATCCCGTACAGTCTGGCAATCTCGAATACCTGATCGGGCAGCAGTTGCAAATTATGTCGCGACAGCTAGAACTGTTGGGCGGCGCTGGTTCTGTTCCCGCACAGCCGGCACCGACAACTAACGGTAGGGGCAGTGCCCCCGTGCCTGCCCCCTCGCAGCCGGCACCCGTTCAAAATATCCCGCAATCCCAGACTAACGGCAGCGCGATCGCACCAACAGCAGCACCAACAGCGGAACCAACCGCAGAACCGAAAAAGGTGTTCGGGGCCGCCGCCCGCATCGACACCTCCGATCGCGACGGATTAACTCTGCAGCAATCAGCATATTTAGAAACATTTGTCAAGCGATATACGGCGCGAACTCAGAAATCCAAACAGTACACTCAGACTCACCGCCACCATCTCGCCGATCCGCGGGTAGTTTCGGGGTTTAACCGGACGATGAAAGAGTTAGTTTATCCAATTGTGGTGGGGCGATCGTCCGGTTCTAAACTTTGGGATGAAGACGGTAACGAGTACGTGGATTTAACCAACGGTTTCGGGTCGAACTTTTTCGGATATTCGCCTGCATTTATTACAGAAGCGATCGCAGCCCAAATGCAGCGCGGGTATGAAATCGGCCCGCAAACACCGCTAGCCGGGGAAGTTGCCGAACTCGTGTGCGAGATGACAAAACACGATCGCGCCGCCTTCTGCAACACGGGTTCTGAAGCCGTTTTGGGCGCAATGCGGCTGGCCCGCACCGTCACCGGCAACAGTACGATCGTCATGTTTACCGGAGACTATCACGGAATTTTCGACGAAGTGATCGTGCGCGGCACCAAAAAACTGCGATCGCTCCCCGCAGCACCGGGCATTCCCCAATCCGCCGTTGACAATACTTTAATCCTCGACTACGGCGAACCCGAATCCCTGGAAATCCTCAAAGCGCGGGCGGGGGAGTTCGCAGCCATCATGGTAGAACCGGTACAAAGTCGCCGTCCCGACTTGCAGCCGCGAGAATTCCTCCACGAAGTGCGCCGAATTACCGAACAAGCCGGTTGCGCCTTCATTATGGACGAAGTGATTACCGGATTCCGAGTTGCACCGGGCGGCGCCCAAGAATATTTCGGCGTACAAGCGGATATCGGCACCTACGGCAAAGTCGTCGGCGGCGGGATGCCGATCGGGGTAATCGCGGGCAAATCCGCCTGGATGGACGCTCTAGACGGCGGTTTTTGGCAGTTCGGCGACGACTCGTTCCCGGAAGTAGGCGTCACTTATTTTGCAGGGACTTTTGTGCGCCATCCCCTGACTTTAGCAGCCGCCAAGGCATCTCTCGAATATTTGAAGCGCGGCGGGCCTTCATTGCAGCGCGAACTCAATGCCAAAACTGACAAATTCGTTGCAGAATTGAACGCCATGTTCGATCGAGAGCAAGCACCTTTCACAGTTAAAAACTTTGGTTCCCTGTTCAAAATCACCTACCCGCAAGATTTTACTCATGGAGAACTGCTGTTTTACTCGCTGCGCGAAAAAGGAATTCACATTTGGGATCACCGCCCGTGTTTTCTGACGCTAGCGCATTCCGACGCAGATATTGCTTTTGCCAAGGAAGCATTTAAAAATAGCATTGCCGAATTGCAGTCAGCCGGATTTTTGGCCGCTCCGTCTGGAGGGACTGTTCGGGCGATCGATTGCCACAAAAATGGCAATACAAATGGATCGAAATCGTCAACTGTTTTCGCAAGCAATTCTCCCGTACCCGGTGCAAAATTAGGGCGAGACCCCAATGGAAATCCAGCTTGGTACATAGCAGATCCAGAGCGCCCGGGAAAACATTTACAAGTAGGAGATAGTTTATCAAATTGACGGTTAGGGTTGGTAATTAAATCCTGTATGGGCGGGTTTTACCAACCGTAATTGTCTAAGATAGATCATCTCGCAAACCCGCCCCCTCCCAACGCTCGAACTATCGATCGCGAGGGAGCATCTCATATTTGTAAAAACACTTCTTCTGGCTTCTTCATTCTTCCTGTTTCCCCGCAGCAAGAGAGCCTCAAAACTCCTATTTCTAGCTTGCCTGCTTTCATTGAGATGCTCCCTCGCGATCGACCTGTAGATACTAACCAACGCATAGCCAATGAAAATAGCCGCAGATTTACAACCAAAACTAACTGCTGTAGATTTCGATCCTTTCGCCGGCGGAGAACTTTTTGCTTGCGTACCCGCGACAGAATCGCAGAAAGAAATCTGGATTGCCGTGCAAATGGGAGACGAAGCAAATTGCGCTTACAACGAGTCGATGTGTCTGCGGTTGCAAGGAAACCTCGACGTTGAATCTCTCCGATTTTCCATTCAGGAATTGGTGCAGCGGCACGAGGCGCTGCGGACAACATTTAGCCCTGACGGATCGACTCTTTGTATTGCGTCGTCGATCGAACTTGACATTCCGGTGCTCGACTTGTCAATTGTGGACGATCGCGATCGCGAATCGAAATTAGCCTACGTGCGCCGTCAAGAAGTCGATCGACCTTTCAATCTAGTGCGCGGGCCGCTGTTTCGCAGTCAAATTATTAAGCTGCAAGAACAGGAACACATCGTTATTCTCACCGGCCACCACATCATTTGCGATGGCTGGTCTTGGGGCATACTATTCCCGGATTTGGGAGCAATTTATTCTGCCAGACAGCAAGGGTTAGCTGCCAATCTTCCACAGCCAGAAAGTTTTATAGAATACGCAATTTCACAAGAAGAAAACTCAACAACAGCCGAAATTATTGAGGCCCAAAAGTATTGGTTAGAACAGTTTTCAGGCACAATTCCGGTGCTAGATTTACCGACAGACAGAGCGCGACCTGCTTTGAGAACTTACCAGGGTTCGCGGGAAGATTGGGAACTCAATCCAGATTTGGTTGTTAACCTCAAACGTCTGGGAAAAAAAGCAGGATGCAGTTTTTTTACAACTCTGTTTGCTGGATTTGAAGCTTTTATGTACCGCTTGTGCGGGCAAGAAGATTTGGTTGTCGGAATGCCGGCGGCAGGACAACTTGTTGGGGGAAAAGACAAGCTTGCGGGACACTGCGTGAGCTTGTTGCCGATCCGCACCCGCATTAACGAGGAACAATCTTTTAGAGATTATTTGCGATCGCGCCGCACGGCAATTTTAGATGCTCTCGACTGCCAGCAGATTACCTTCGGTACTCTCGTGAAAAAACTAGCAGTGCCGCGGGATTTCAGTCGCATTCCGCTAGTGCCTGTAACTTTTAATCTGGACGTGCAGCTTGCAGAAGATCAACTTAATTTTGACGGTTTTAAGGCTGAAGTTTTCTCGAATCCGAGAACTTGCGAAAACTTTGAATGGGCAGTGAATGCCAGCGAAACAAAAAACAAACTCGTGCTGGAGTGCCAGTACAATACCAACTTATTTGATGCTGCGACAATCCGCCGCCGCATGGCTGAATTTGAGGTGCTGTTAGAGGGGATAGTTGCTAATCCAGAGCACCCGCTGAAAAACTTGCCAATTTTGACAGCAGCGGAACAACAACAGCTATTAGTCGAGTGGAACAACACTCAAACAAATTATCCCGAATCAGCCTGCATTCACCAACTATTTGAAATTCAAGCACAACAAACTCCCGACGCTGTAGCCGTAGTTTTTGGAGAGCAACAGCTAACATACCAACAGCTAAATTGTCGGGCCAATCAACTCGCACATTACTTGCAAACTTTGGGGGCTGGCCCGGAAGTTTTAGCGGGTATTTGTTTGGATCGATCGATCGATGCGATCGTCTCGCTTTTAGCTGTTCTCAAAGCAGGCTCGGCTTACTTGCCCTTAGACCCAGCTTATCCCAAAGATCGGCTGGATTTCATGCTGTCAGACGCCCAAATATCGGTGCTTTTGACTCAACAGAACCTCGTAGAAAGACTTCCCGACAGCGGAGCAAAAGTCATTTGCCTGGATGCGGCGCGGGAGGAAATAGACGCACAAAGTGAGATAAACCCAGCCAATCTCGCTAATGCAGACAATCTAGCTTATGTAATGTATACTTCCGGTTCGACAGGCAAGCCCAAAGGCGTTTGCGTCGTCCACCGGGGCGTAGTGCGGTTAGTCAAAGACACTAATTTTGCCAGCCTCACCGCAGCAGAAGTCTTCCTGCAACTTGCTCCGATTTCCTTCGACGCCTCGACCTTGGAAATTTGGGGAGCGCTGCTCAACGGAGCGCAACTGGTGGTATTCCCTCCCGGCAGCCCGTCTTTGGCAGAGTTGGGAGAGGCGATTCGCTTATACAATGTGACAATTTTGTGGCTGACAGCCGGACTGTTTCACTTGATGGTGGACGATCGCATTGAGGATTTAAAGGGCGTGCGCCAACTGTTGGCAGGCGGTGACGTTTTATCTGTGCCCCACGTCCAGAAGTTGCTGCGAGAAGTTCCAAATTGCAAATTAATTAACGGTTACGGGCCGACCGAAAATACCACTTTTACTTGCTGTTTTGCGATCGCCCCTGACAGTCAAATTACTAATTCTGTGCCCATCGGGCGGCCGATCGCCAATACTCAAGTTTACATACTCGATCGGCATTTGCAGCCAGTGCCGATCGGCGTTCCGGGGGAATTGTATGCAGGCGGCGCCGGCTTGGCCAGAGGCTACCTCAACCGCCCGGATTTGACAGCCGAAAGGTTCATCCTCAATCCTTTTACAAACCAAGAAAATGGATTGGAAAACGCAGAAAATCCACTGTCGGTTTCAAGCCTTCTTCCTTCTTCCTTCTTCCTTCTTCCTTCCTCAAATCGCCTTTACAAAACAGGGGATTTAGCGCGCTACCTGAGTGACGGTAACATCGAATACCTCGGACGCACCGACAATCAGGTAAAGATTCGCGGCTTCCGCATCGAAGTGGGAGAAATTGAGGCAGTGCTCGCCGGACATCCAGATATCGCTCAAGTTGCGATCGCAGTTCAGTTAGATGCTTCGGGCAACAAATGTCTTGCAGCTTATGCAGTTTCCCGCCCAGGTCAAATTCTCGCAGCCGGTACCCTGCGCAGTTTCCTGCAAGAAAGACTGCCAGACTACATGATACCCGCTGGGTTTGTGTTCCTCGACGCTTTGCCCTTAAACCCCAACGGCAAAGTAGACCGCCGCGCTTTGGCAACTCAAAAGTGGCAATCTAGCGACGCTGCGCCCAATCAAACAATTGCTGTTGCCCCGCGCGACCAATTAGAGATCCAACTGACAGAAATTTGGGAACAAGTTTTAGGCATTAATTCAATGGGAATTAGGGACAATTTCTTCGAGGTGGGAGGACATTCGCTGCTAGCAGCGCGCTTGTTAGCTGAAATTGAGAAAGTCTTCGACAAAAAGCTGCCACTGTCTGCTATTTTCCAATCGCCAACGGTTGAACAATTGGCTGACATTCTCCGCGAACCGGAATGGTCGTCACCGTCTCCGTCAATGGTGGTGATTCAACCGGGAACCGGAAGTTACAAACCGCCTCTGTTCTGCATCCACGTGCTCGGCAGAGGATTGGAATTTTACCGTCCTTTAATGAATTATATCGATCGATCGCAGCCTGTTTTGGGACTGTCAACCCAGATTATGGATGAAAAATTGGCTCCCCCCAATCGAGTTGAGGAATTGGCAGCTTATTACATAAAAGAAATGCAAACTTTTCAGCCGCACGGCCCTTATTTTCTGTTAGGAGTATCTTTTGGCGGAACGGTAGCTTTTGAGATGGCCAGGCAACTTCACGATCTAGGTGAGAAGGTAGCTTTGCTGGGATTGTTGGACACTTACGGGCCGGCTACTTTCAAAAATTTGTCTCAGATTAAGAAGAGTCAAGGCATGATGAAAATTTTACGGCTCACACCTGGTGTATTTATCAATAAAGCCAAGAGCAATCTGAACGGAAAAATCGAGGATCTTACTGATATTCAGCGGAGAATTTTGTGCAAGTTGTACCGGGCGATCGGGCGTCCTCTGCCAATTTATTTGGAAAACTTCAGTCATGCGGAATTAAATAATCACGCATTGAGACATTATGTAGCGGGAGTTTATCCGGGTCGGGCTTCTATTTTCAAGGCAGTTGAGAGTGCGGCCGCGTCTGGTGCCGATCGCGAATTGGGTTGGGGCGAGGTAGTGAAGGGAGGAATAGAGGTTTACGACATTCCCAGCGACCACTTGGGGATGTTAAAAGAGCCCCACGTTCAAATACTGGGGGAAAAATTGCAGGCTGCGGTCGATCGGTTTCAGCGTAAGAACTTATGAGATTTTAACCGCAGATCGACACAGATAAACACAGATTTTATCTGTATTTGTCGATCGAATTTAATGATGCCCTACGTGCAACAAGCCTTCTACGATAGGGGCGATCGCACTTGCAGCAGCTTCGCAAGTCGCAGCTTCGGCGGCGCAGTGGCCGGCGTGGAGTGCGTTTCCGACAGCCTGACTCCCTCCCTCCAACGCATCGGCACCAAATTGACCGCGATATGTTTCTTTGAGCATTTCAGCTTGAATTTTGCTGGTGGTTTTTTCGGGATGCGTTTCCCAATTGCGGATTGTTTGGACAATCTCGAACCCAGCCCAAATTAACATTCCGAGGACGATCGCAGCAATAAAGTATCCCATAGCTTTCTTTAAAGTGTGAGGTTGGCTGTATCTAATCTAGCGCAGCATTTGAAGCCAGACAGGATGAAAATCATTGCTGTTGAGTGCGGATTTCCACCTGCTATAACCTCGTTATTTAGTAAATTGAGGACTAAAGTCCGAACGATCGAACTATCGCATCACATAGCATAACTTACCCTTCCAAAGCCGCCAAAAGACACAGCAACAAAGCCTCAGTCCACTCGACTACGGCACCGTAAGTATCGCCCGTGTGGCCGCCCAAACGGTGGTTAAACCAGGCTCCGGCAAAAATTCCGATCGCACTTCCCCCCAAAGCCATCCCCACCGCCAACAGCCACCGATCGCCCTCCAGAACAACTTGCACCACGCTCAAACTCAGCAGCAACAGCACTCCGGGGATAAAATCAAAAGGAGAATAAATCGATTCTTTGTGAAAAGCTCCCTTACCCTCGGCCCGGAGATAGGGATAGCGGGCGATCGCCACCAGTTGGGCCCACCTCCCCCAACCCGCCACACCCATCAAAGCCAGCCACCGATAGTTATTCAAGTCCGAGAGAGCGGCAGTTTTCAGCAGCACGATCGCGATCGCAGCCATCGCCCCAAAGGCTCCTGTAACGCTGTCCCGCATGACTTCCAGCCGGCGCACGGGGTCGGGTACAGCCAGCCCGTCCGCCGCGTCCATAGCCCCGTCTAGGTGCAGCCCGCCAGTCACGGCGATGCCCGAGACTACCACCAAGGCCGATCGAGTCAGAGCAGGCATCCCCAACAACTGCAACCCAACATCCGCCAGTCCCAGCATTCCCCCAATTAAAAGCCCGATCGCCGGTGCCAAGCGGGCAATGCCCCGAAACTCCAAAGTCCAAGACACCGGTACCGGCAAACAAGTATAAAAAGCGACTGCGGCTGCGATGGCAGCGCCTTGATTCCGGAAAAAGTCGATTGTAGAGCGAACCAATTTATCATGCACCATAAGATAAAAAATTTTTCATCTGGTATGCAGTTGTCAATCCATTAGCCTGTGCCAGAATTGGAACTGTAACACCCTAGTTTTTTGGATCGGGCATTCCTCCTGTCCGAGTTCTTTTCCCCGGAAAACCTCTGCAGGCAGCGCTCCCAAAGCTCCCTATCTAAAATTACTAAACTCAAGATCCCCGTTTCCCTTCCCAAGAATTCTAGCTAACTCCCTGATTTCCTAGAGGGGAACATACTACAACAGAGGCTTTTACTCCATGAGTCACGACCAATTGAATAACAGGGTAGTTGCTCCTTGCATCATCGATACAGGCATTGTCGTCAACAAGCGCGATATCAAAAGATTGCTGTTTGATTTAGGACGTGTCCGCTACCTTCACATACAAGATGGCAAGATTTACAGCGAAGGGGAAGGTTATGTACTCGAAGTCTTCGCCAACCCCCACCGTTCTACCCTAATTGCCAACCATGCGCTTTATTTGAACGTGTATAGTTTTGATTACCTAGAACTGAAACAGTCCCCTGAAGATGGTGCTTATTTTGACCTGATTCAAGATGGGAGGCAGTTGCGGTTAATTCCTCTCTCCAATCCTTTGCAAGAGCAAGTCGCGCGGAGTTTAAATGCCGCGGCTTTGGATGCGGTTGTCGATCAGGTACTCTCAGGCAACTGGGATCTGCAATTGGACGAAGATGATTCCCCGTTTTAATCGTCAGTCAGTCGATTTTAGATTTTAGATTTTAGATTTTAGATTTACTCGCAGCTTTGAATCTGGGAAGTAGAACTAAGGTCTAAAATTTTTTGCCTTCCACGGCGATTGTCGGAAACTTGTCTCCGTTTTTGGGCGGGGTCATTCGATTTTAGATTTTCGATTGTCGATTTTGGATTGGCTTGCGCGAGATAAATTCGGGGGCTTGAGGATTTTCGATTGTCGATTTTGGATTGATTCCACGGATAAATCACGTGGCGGGTACCATCTAGAAATTCTTGGTCATGAGTTTTTTGTCGCGATGTCATAAACAATAGATTAAATAACACGGACGGCCGAGTAGCGGTTAACGAGCATCGGGGACTAATGACTGAGGACAAGGCGAAATTTTCTTTTAAATGTCAGGCTAATTGCAGCCATACCCAAGCGCGTGCAGGGGTTTTTGCCACTCCCCACGGTGTTGTGGAAACGCCGAAGTTTATGCCAGTGGGGACGCTAGCTAATGTCAAAACTTTGACGCCGGCACATCTTGAGGCGGCGGGTTCTCAAATGGTTTTGGCAAATACTTATCACTTGCACTTGCAGCCCGGGGAAGCGATTGTCGCAGGCGCGGGCGGATTGCATAAATTTATGGCTTGGCAGGGCCCGATGCTGACGGATTCGGGTGGCTTTCAGGTGTTTAGCTTGAGCCAAATGCGGAAGATTACTGATGATGGGGTGACTTTTCGCTCTCCCCGCGACGGCCGCATGATTAATTTGACACCGGAACGATCGATCGAAATTCAGAATGAGTTGGGCGCTGATGTGATTATGGCCTTTGACGAGTGTCCCCCTTACCCCGCTACGCGGGAGGAGGTGGAGGCCGCCACAAATCGCACTTACCGCTGGCTGCAACGCTGCATTCAAGCTCACTCGCGCCCGGATCAAGCTTTGTTTGGAATCGTCCAGGGGGGCGTTTTCCCCGATTTGCGATCGCGCGCGGCGAACCAGTTGGTAGATTTGGATTTACCGGGCTACGCCATCGGCGGGGTTAGTGTGGGGGAATCGGGGGATTTGATCGCAGAGATTGTGAAGGTGACTGCGCCTCTGTTGCCGGCAAATAAACCGCGTTATTTGATGGGGATTGGGACTTATCGGGAAATGGCGCTGGCGGTGGCTAGTGGAGTAGATATGTTTGACTGCGTGATTCCGACTCGGCTGGCCCGCCACGGGACGGCTTTTGTTGGCGGGGAACGCTGGAATTTGAAAAATGCTCGGTTTCGGGAAGATTTTGCTCCGCTGGATGAGTCTTGTCCTTGTTATACCTGCCAAAAATTCAGTCGGGCTTATTTGGCCCATTTGGCGCGGGCTAACGAAGTGCTGGGGTATACTTTGCTGGCGCTTCACAATGTGACGGAGTTGATTCGCTTTACGGGGAGGATGCGGGAGGCGATTTTGGCCGATCGATTTACTGAAGAGTTTGCCTACTGGCTTGCACCGAGAGTCGATCGATCGTGATTGCCTTGGGTAAAGATATGCGACAATTATGAAAATTCTGTTGGATAGGTAGGTTGATTCATGGAAGCTGCATTACTCTTAGCAAAACTGCCCGAAGCTTATTCGATTTTTGAGCCTTTGGTTAATGTTTTGCCGGTCATTCCCGTATTTTTCTTGCTGCTGGCTTTTGTTTGGCAGGCGGCTGTGGGATTTAGATAAGTTTGATTTCATCAAAAGCAGGGACAATTCACCAATTGCCCCTGCTTTTAGCTATTAAGTTTTGTTTCGTTTTTCTTTCAGCCTTCAGATACCGCCGATCGCACTTTTGAAAGCCGGCCTTTCTGAGATCCGCTTGATGTAATCTACAACAGCCGGATAAGGGCTGAGGTCTAGTTTTAGCATCATTGGAATGTAGGCTAAAGCTGACCCTACTGCTGCGTCGGCGACGCCGAATTCATCGCCCATCAAAAACGGCTGTTTCTCGAAGATTTGATTAAGCGGTGTTAACAAGCGGGGAGTTTCGCGATCGCGAGTTGATTCTGTAAATATTCCCGGCGCCAGCGTAGCGTTAGCAAACACGACCCACTGCACGATTTGAGCTTGCTCCTCCAAAGTGTCGGGCATTTTACCATATTTTTGAGCTAAATACAGCAAAATTGCGCCGGATTCCGAAAGTTTCAAATCTCCGTCAACAATTGCCGGTACTTTGCCGATCGGGTTAATTTCGAGATACTCTGGCTGCAAGTGTGCACCTGCTTGCATATCCAGCATCACAAATTCGTAGGGAACCGCGATTTCTTCTAGATACCACTTGACAATTGAGGCCCTGCTGCGGGCTCCGCCATAAAGTTTCAGCACAGAATTTTGTCCTTTAACGCAATATTGCTGTTATAGCATTTTTGGGAAATTGGTAATTGGAAATCGCAGCCACCAGAGACTTTGATGTCACTGTTCGACTCATGACTGCTGACTAATAACTGCTGACTAATGACTAATTGCCGATAACTAAAGGCACTTCTGTTAAGTGCGTAAACAAGATTCTGCTGCCAATAAAAATCAAAATTGCTCCGCCCAATATCTCAATTTTATTAGTAAACAAGTTGCCGCACTTGTGTCCGATAAACACGCCTGCAAAGGCTAAAAAGAAAGTAATAAATCCGATCGCAGTCACAGCAGGAGCAATAGAATCTTTCAGGACTGCAAATCCGAGGCCAACTGCGAGAGCATCGATACTCGTCGCCACCGACAGCGTTATCAAAGTCCCAGTATCTAAGGGATTGAACTTTTTCTCGCATTCTTCGCTTTGCAGCGATTCATAAATCATTCTCCCGCCAATGAAACTCAAAAGCCCAAAAGCTATCCAATGGTCTATCGGTGTTATCAAAAAACTAAAACTAAGACCTATTAACCATCCTATTACGGGCATTAAAGCTTGAAAAAATCCGAAAAACAAGGCAATTTTTAAAGCTTTATTGACCTTCATGTGTTTGATGGCTAAACCGCTCGAAACAGCGACAGCAAAAGCATCTGCAGCTAGTCCCAAGGAAAGTAAGATGGTAGTGGCTGTATCCATTTTGGTAAAGTGTTAGGTCTTATAAATAAAGTGTTTATTTTAGCAATTTTATTTTACACTAAACTTTGATATTATTGCGCTTTTTTCATAAGGTTTTCATTTTTATCTCAGATTTATTTCACAATTGGCGAAGGTTGAAAAAATGGGCGCTTAGCTGTATTGTGTAAAAGATTATTTATGAAGTAGCAGAATCGACTATGGCGCCATCTAGACCGTACCAGCCAGTGCTGCTCAGGTTACTGCATGGGGTTAACGCTGCGATCGCCCTTTTAGCAATTTTGAGCGCATTTCTGGTTTACAACACCTACGATGGGCGGTTTGGCAAAGTCCCCGTGCCTCAGATTGCAGATATTATCGGGATTCACGGCACTTTTGGCAAGATGTTGCTGTTAGGAATAATGCCGGCTTTTGCATTGTACAGTTTCCACGCAGGTCAAAAACGCTTGGTGCAGGCGGATTCTTTTGGCAAACTAACGCAGTTAGGAAAACCGATTTGGTGGTACAGTTTGCACCGGATTGTGAATACGTTGATGTTGCTGGCACTGACTTGGGCGATCGCTTCTGGCAGTATGGTTAAGGAAGAATGGCTGCCGGCTGGGGAATTGACGCAGGTTTGGTATTATTTACACGCTTCTGGTTGGGTGGTATTGGTATTTTGTCTGGCAATGCACTTGTTGATGAGTGCGAAGGTGGGGGGTTTGCCGCTAATTTTGTCGATGTTTGATGCCGCATATCGCCCGGAAGATTCGCCGGCTGCTTGGTGGAAGAAAATTCGCTCTTTGATCGATCGCTCTTAATGTGAAAATGCTTAATTTGAAAAAGAACAGAAATATTTTATTAATTGTTGCGGAAGTCTTGGTAATGGGAGGTTGGTTGTTTGCTGTGGTTGCACCTTTATTATTTCCCTAATCCTATCATAGCAATTTGGGTTAACAAATGATCGTTAGGTTTGTAGTGAGGACTTCAGCCCTCTGTTTTCTGACCGCTAAATTCCTCACTACAAACCTAAATTAAGCTTTTCGCGCAGCTTGGCAAGATTTGCTACGGGTTTCCCTGGCGGCAAGATGCGATATCAAACGATCGGCAATTCCACTATAAACTCAGCACCACCCCCCGTTTTGGATTGAACAGGAGATTGAACTGTAAGGCTGCCGCCGTGCAATTCCACAATAATTTTATAGCAAACCGACAGGCCCAATCCTGTAAAATTTTTTAAGGATTTAGTATGTGAAAAGTGGTGAAATATTCTGTGGTGAATTTCCGGAGGAGTTGTAGAAGCGTTGTGGGCGATCGCTACTACAATAAACCTGCCTCTAGAATCCTCGACAATATCGGTGGTAATTGTAATAATTTGAGCGGAGTTTTCAATACTTTTAACAGCATCAATAGCATTGCAGACCAGACTCGCGAATACATGGCTCAGTTGACCGGGATAACACAAAATTAGCGGCAGGTTGTTGTACTCCTTGACTACTAATATTTTTTCCTCCAGTTGGTGAGCGAGCAACAGCAAAATATTGTCGATGCTTTCATTAACGTTGGCGCGTTCTTTGGTAGCTTCGTCAGGAAGTGAAAATTTTTGCAAAGCCAGGACTATCTGGCGAACGCGATCGGCTCCTCTTTTCAAAAAGTTGAGAATTTGCGGCAACTCTTGGCTGATAAAATCTAGGTCGCCGGCTTCTATTTTTTTGGCAATTCGCGGCACAGGTTCGGGATATTGTTCGCGATAGAGGCGAATTATATGGAGCAAATATTTGATATAATCGTTGAGGTGAATCAAGCGGCCGTAAATAAAGTTAATCGGGTTATTAATTTCCTGCGCAACTTCGGCGGCTAGTTGACCGACACTTGTCATTCTTTCGCTATGTACTAAATGCTCTTCGGTGTTTCTGAGTGTGGCTAAGACTTCTTCCACAAGTTTGAGATCCTCTTGAATTTGCCCGTGGAGTTGGGATTGGGAAAAGGCGATCGCCAGCGAGTCGGCAATTGCTTCCAAAACTTCCACCTCCTCGGGAGTCGCAAACCGCCGATTGGCGCAGGCGAAGAGATATCCGAGGCGATTAGTCTGAGTCAGTACCGGTAGTGCTGCGTAGCGGCTGTTTGTGAGTTCGATATGGGCGTTTTCCTGAGACGCTGTGGCATCAAGGGCGGCGGTTTTATGTAGCAGTATCGTTTCGCAGCGGTGAAGCCGTGCAGCTAAATCTCCAGAGGGCCCTCCTGGAACGCCGAATATTCCCAAGCGCCCCGGCAAACCTTCCCGGCAATATTCCCAGCAAAATTCTAAAGTATCTTGTCGGGGATCGTACCATCCGAAAATTGCTCGATCGAGCTTCAGCAAAGTACCGAGTTCGTCTACTGTAGTTTGGAGGATGCCATCGAGGTGCAAGCAAGCGCGAATGCGACTGGTCAAGCGGTGGAAAAAAGCTTCTGCGCGAGTGTGAAGGCAGTTTAGGGCAAACAACTTGAGTGCCGCAATTTCTGCGAAAATAGCTGCGGTTAAGAGTACGCCGGCTGCTGCTGCGAGTATATTTAAGGGGAGCAGTTCTTTTTCGAGATTGTTGTGGGGAATTACCAGAGCGATCGACCATTCAGCTTGTTCTAAAGGAAGATAGGCAACATAAACTCTGGCGTCGTTGATTTTAGTCAGCAAAATGCCCGTTTTTTGATAAACCATCTCCCGGGCTACATTCGCCAAATTAGCATCTGCCGACTCTAAAAGACTGGGAGCCGGTTTGTCGATATTTCCTATTAACCGATCGTTGGGATGTACAATCGGGACTCCTTGAGAATTGAGAACAAAAGCGTAAGTTCCTGCCCCATATTCCAGCTTTCCTACTACTTCAGCAATTCTGTCGATATTAATGACACCGTTCATTACTCCGATCGGCTTTTCGGCTTTTTTATAAAGAGAATTTGCCGAATTTGACCACACCGGAGCCGAAATGGGAACAATACTTTGTCGTTTGATCGTGCGAGAAATGGTAGGATCTGAAACATAGACTTTCCCAGCCATTGCCTGTTTGAAGTGTTGGCGGTCGCTGACATTAATCAAGGCTCTGCCGACTTTTGTAGTGAAATAAGAACCGTCGGGTGCAATTAATGCAAAGTGCTGGAATTCTTTGAGCCGAATTACTTCAGCTTTTAAATAAGGCTGTGCCACGGGCCAATTCATCGAACGAACGGGAGGAGTGTTGGCGAGGATTTCGATCTCGGCCTTTCTAGTGCCGATCCAGCGATCGATCTTGTTACCGCGCTCCCTAACTTCTAACAAAGCATTTCGCTCTAAATTGGCGATCGTCAAGCGGCGAACGCTTTGATAGCTGATAAAACCAGTGATGCTAGCTGCCAGAATTGTTCCGCCCAAAATTAAGAGCGCAGTTTTGTACCGAACATGGTATTCGCCCCTAAATCCTGCTGGCAATAGTCGAGTTAATTTCCACCACTTCACTCTCGCAAAGCTTCGCATGGTTTGACCAATTTGTGAAATTGAAATCCTCAGCTTATCTGCGATTCACTCGCCCCTCTGTCAGTAGTTTGAAGCTACTAGCATTCAATAATTGCGGGGATTTTTTAAGTTTTTCCCGCCTGCTCGCTCACCTTGTTAAACTGGAACGAAATTCTACCATATTTTTGACCGATTCAAACATTTTATCAACAACTTAAGACTTTTCTTAACAGTCGTTAATAATCTATGTTAATTAGGTGATGCGAGCAGCGTGCACCCTATATTGAGATGTTTGGTGTTTGTCTTAATAACGAAATATTAAAAGTTTTTCCTTCATGAATGAACGAACGAAAAACTTGTTACATCTTTAATTCACATCTCAAAACTCAAAACTATTTTCGGTGCATTCGCGGGCTGAGGCGGTGCTAAATTGCCACAGTTAGGCGGTTTATTTAAAGAACCTTGTGAGTGTGTTCGTGCTGTTTCACATTGTCTTCAGTGCGAATGACGCGCTCTGAGTTAAGCACTCTTTTGCGTTCTAAGGAATAAGTAAAGTCGTTGCGAACTGTTCCCAAGGGAATGTGAACTTTAGCTTGGGGGCGAATTTTGTAAGTGCGGGCGGCAGCGATCGCCCGAAAGCCGAATTCTTCGCTAAACTGAGCTGATGCCGGGAACTCAGGCAGCATTTTGGGTGATTCGCCGTCGAGAACAGCTCCTAAAGTTGTGCCCCAAGCCATTTGATAAGATGTGGGAATTCCCTTGACAATTGCTTCCAAAGCTGCTGATGGAATAGCTTCGATTACTTGCACTTCAAAAACTTCGCCTTCTTCTTTGATGAAGCAGGTGGCTAAACCCACTGCTATATAGTCGTCGGTGGAGAGATCGGGAGCGTTAGGATAAACTGTTGCAGTCGTCATAAAATCTTTTGAGTAGGAATTGAAAACTGGGAGCGAAAAATCAAGCGATTTGAGATTTTAGATTTTTTCCACAGATTTTTCCGGGGGATTTTACCTGGAAAATCTCAAACGGGCTGTTCTAATATCTAAAATTTCTGGGTTCAGCTCCAAAGAGCCGATCGCCCCAGCGTGTCGATCGTACCACATCAAGGTAGATGCCGGATGATTCGGCAAGGATTGCCCGCCGCCACGACGTTTGCGGGAATATCTTTGACAACAACACTGCCTGCGCCGATCGTGCTATTGTCGCCAATAGTCACTCCCGGACAAATAATACTGCCGCCGCCAATCCAAACATGATTGCCAATATTAATTTCTGCGGCGAGTTCTAGGCCTGAAAGTCTGATTTCCGGGTCTGTGGGGTGAAAAGCGGTGTAAATTTGTACGTAGGGCCCGCACAGCAAATTCTCGCCGATGTTAACTCGATTGCAGTCGAGAATCACGCAGCCAAAATTCATGTACAATCCGTTTCCCGCATAAATATTGCTGCCGTAGTCGCAGTAGAAAGGTGGCTCGATTTCAACTTTTGGGCCAACTGCACCGAACAATTCTGCGAGAATTTCTAACCGTTTGTCTGGTTCGTCTTCGCGGGTAGAATTGTAGGTTCGGGCCAGGCGGCGGGCTCGCTGGCGATCTAAAATTAATTGCTCGTCGGCAGCTAAATACAATTCGCCGGCAAGCATTTTTTGTTTTTCGGTTTTTTCCATAACAATCGGCGGTTGCAACCGCCACTATACAAACTTTCGTCCCTCTGGCTTGAGACTGAAGAATAATGTAGGGTGCGCAGTGCGCACCTTACGGCTATAATTATTAGCGCATCAAAGATTTTTTTGATGTTGCAGCATACATTTAGAGGTCAGGTTTTGACTGCAAACAAACAGCTAAATCCAGATTGGCTAATTGCTCAAAAGCTCGATCCATCGCTCCTTTTCCCCGCAAAAAACCAGTATTTGCACCGGGACAAATATACTGTAAGGTTTCGGGCGAAAATCGATCGATAATTGACTTCACGCTGTTAATTTGCCTGGGCCAGTGAAAAGTTTTTGCCGTCAACAGCGGTACTGGGGCTGCTTCTCGGTTGGGGAGCAAGTGTCTGCCCGAAAAAAGCACTCCGCCGCTGCCACTATCATAAAGGCAAGAGGAACCGGGAGAGTGGCCGGGAGTCCAAAATCCAAAAGTTCGATCGTTCAAAGCAAATTCTCGCTCAAAAACCGTCACCTTCAAACCCGGCAGCAAATAAGCTTCCTGCTCTTGAATCAGGATATCGCACCCGGTGGCTTCCTGAATCTCCCGCGCCTTAGCGATAGCGCCGCGGTGGGTGAGAAACAGCATTCGCACGCCGCCGTGTTCCCGCAAAAATGTTTGGTTAATCTCATCCCAAGCGGGACAATCCACCAGGATGTTAGTTTGGTTTTCTACAATGAAATAGGCTGTCGCACCCAGGGTATCCCGGTTAGGCGGGAAAGCAAAGATATTGTCGAGCACGCGCCTGGGTTGTTTGGAGACTGAACTCTGTTGTTTCAAGGAAGTATTGAGAAGGACTGGAATAAATATTATGTTCTTTTTACTATGGTTGTTCGTATTGGGACTGATATCGTACTTCTTGTTGCACAACGGCACCAGCCGCATCACCCGAACTCCGGTATGGCTGCTGTGGCTGGTAATGATGGCACCGGCGCTGATTTGGAGTGGTTGGGTTTTAGTTAACGGTACGAGCAAAACAGTACCGCCGGAGTTGGTAATTATACCTTTTCTGGTTTGCCCTTTTTTGTACTGGTTTTTGGTACAGTTGGGGCGCAAGAAAATTACCAGCGAAACTGCTGAGCAAGTAGCAGACTCTGCGACTGAACCTGCAAACCCAAAACCTCCCCTGCGCCCGATAGATCAAGCAGAAGAAGCGAGTTTGCGCGATTGTTTTCCTTGGTCAATTTACTTTTTGCGAGATTTGGAATTTCGGCCGCAGGCTGTAATTTGTCGCGGACAGTTGCGCACTAATCCAGAGGCAGCTTATCAGGCGATTCGGGAGAATGTGGAGAGGCATTTTGGCGATCGCTTTTTAGTAATATTTCAAAACAGCTTGAGCGGTCAACCTTTTTTTGCCCTCGTTCCCAATCCCAGCAGCAAAGCCGGGGAAACTCCCCTGACAGGCCTTAAAACTCCATCTCTAACCAGGCCGTTTTTAGCATTAGCTTTGGTGCTGATCACGGTGTTTACGACTACGATTGTCGGGGCGCAAATGGCCGGAGTTACTGAAAAAGCTTTGCAGGCAAACCCGTCAATGTTGCTCCAGGGTTTGCCTTACTCGCTGGCTCTGATTGCAATTTTGGGAATTCATGAATCCGGTCACTATTTAGCTGCCAGATTCTACAAAATTCGCACGACTTTGCCTTATTTTATTCCGATTCCTTTTTTCTTGGGAACTTTTGGTGCCTTCATTCAAATGCGGAGTCCAATTCCCCACCGCCGAGCTTTATTTGACATCAGTATTGCCGGCCCGCTTGCGGGTTTGGTTGCGACAGTGCCGTTGTTGATTTGGGGTTTGGATCATTCGACTCTTGTACCGCTGTCTGACAAGTCGGGAATGTTAAATTTTGACTCTTTTACTCCCAAATTTTCGCTGCTGATGACTTTGTTGAGCAAGCTAACTTTGGGGGGCGCTTTGAATGCGGAAACTGCGATTAATTTGCATCCGGTAGCGGTGGCGGGTTATTTGGGTTTGATTGTGACGGCGTTTAATTTGATGCCGGTGGGGCAATTCGATGGCGGGCACATCGTGCACGCGATGTTCGGCCAGCGAGCGAGTATGGCGATCGGGCAATTTGCTAGACTTTGTATGCTGCTGCTGGCGTTTTTGGAACAGGGTTTGCTGCTGTGGGCAATTATTTTGTTTCTGACGCCGCTAAACGACGAACCGGCGCTCAATGATGTTAGCGAATTGGACGACCGCCGGGATTTTTTGGGGTTGCTGGCGATCGGGCTTTTGTTAATTATTTTGTTGCCTGCGCCCAGGGTACTGCTTCAGTGGTTAAATGTTTAGAATCAAGAATGATTTAGTTATCGTCGCCAGAGAAGTCAGAAGTCAAAAAAGAGCGGTTCACAAATTCTGCAAGATTTGCTGTATTAGGACTTGCGCAGGGGTAAGAAACCGGGTTTATTCCTAGATACTTCGCTACCAAACCAAGATTATTCGCAGAAAACCGTTTTTTTTGTGTAAGTTTTTATACAAGCCAGTTGAGTTTATTTTCACTCGCTTTCTATCTCAAACCGTCCTGGATGCAAAAACCCGGTTTATACAGGTAATTTGGTCGTATGCGCTCGATCGCGACAACGAGAAACCGGGTTGTTTTGCGAAGCGTGTTTCCAGGAATGTAGATTTTTTAACCGGATGCGAACTCTAAAAAGTTTGACCGCCAATCAAATAATCTAGCTGTACCAATGATCGCAATTACTCCAGAACAGACAGCCCTAATTCCGACTTATCGCGAGAAGTGGCGGCTAATTGGACTTTCGATAAAACCGATCGATCGCCCGCAAGCGACAGCCGCCATCCACACCGCCTACAACATCATCGGCTTTCCTGAACCGGAAATTATTTTCTGTGACAGCCCTTACACAGCTTTGCAAGCAGTTGAACCGCTAATAGAAGGCGATTTGGGGAGCGAGCTGGGCAGGGAAATTCTCAACAAAATTCACACTAGATTGTACAATCAATTGAGGTATAAACTCGGCATGGAACTGCAAAACCAAGTTTACAGCCAACTTTACGACCCGCTGTTCTACCAATGGATAGGTCAATTGCACGATCGAATTAAAGATGAACTTCTCAACAGATTTATCGGCGAATTAGATAGCGGTTGTGACAGCATCCTGAACCGCCAATTTTTTTACAACAATAACTGCATAGTTTCAGAATTTTCCGCTTGTCACGGAAGTTGGGTGGATTTTTGCATTTCAGTGTTAAAATTGGAGATAGATCGCTCTTTATATTCAGCCTTTCAATCCTTAGTGGAAAACTGCGGCTGGATTTACCCGTTTGAGAAAATGTGCTTTGTGTGCGATCGCCCGATCCAACTTCATTTTGACAGCGAATATTTGCTCCACGCAGAAGGTCAACCAGCGGTTGAATTTGCTGACAAGTTCAGTGTATACTCTTATCGCGGCGTCCGACTGCCGGAAACAATCGGTCAAGTTCCGCCCCACTCTTGGCAAGCTTCATGGCTGTTAACAGAACAGAATGCCGAAGTGCGGCGAGTTTTGATTCAGGCGATCGGCTATCGGAGAATTTGTCAAGAATTGCAAGCAACCAAATTGGATACTTGGCAAGAATATACTTTGTTGAAAATTGAAAATAATATTGACCTAGAGCCAATTTATTTGTTAAAGATGACTTGTCCGAGTACGGGACACGTTCACGTTTTGCGAGTGCAGCCAAAAGTGCGCTCTGCTAAAGAAGCGATTAGCTGGGTAAATTGGGGAATCGATCCAGAAGAATTTCAAGTGCAGACTTGAAGGGAAAGTTTAGAGTTTTGAGTGCGCGAGTTTACAGTTAAAGAATTACAGCGCCACAAAAGCAGCGTTCTGTACAATTCCAGAACAATTAAAAAATGTAGAATTGCAGCCACCGCTTGATACTATGTACTCTGGCAGCTAAAACCAAATAACTCAAATCGACATGAGCCAGCATCTAGACCGCATTGCCCCTCACGGCGGCATCCTGGTCAACCGCATTGCCACACTAGACCAAAGACAAGAATTTTTCGACAAAGCAGAAGTTTTGCCGCGAGTCCAGCTTTCGGATCGATCGATCTCCGACCTGCAAATGATCGCCATCGGCGCCCTGAGTCCCCTCAAAGGGTTCATGAACGAAGCTGATTATCGATCGGTCGTCAAACAAATGCGCCTCTCCAACGGCCTTCCTTGGTCGGTTCCCATCACCCTCTCGGTAACACAAGCAGTCGCCGACACCCTGAAAGCAGGCACTTTAGTGCGCCTCGACTCGCCGGCGGGCGAATTTGTCGGACTCTTGGAACTTGCAGAAAAATATCACTACAGCAAAGAAGAAGAAGCCCTCAACGTCTACCGCACCGACGACCTCAAACACCCGGGTGTCCTCGTACTAGACAAATCCGGGCCCGTTAACCTCGCAGGCGACATTTGGCTGTTAGAACGCGAACCAGATCCCCGTTTCCCCCAATACCAAATTGACCCGGCGAAATCGAGAATGCTGTTCAAAGAAAAAGGATGGAAAACCATAGTCGGTTTCCAAACCCGAAACCCCATCCACCGGGCCCACGAATACATCCAAAAATGCGCCTTAGAAACAGTAGACGGCTTGTTCCTGCACCCGCTAGTCGGGACGACAAAAGAAGACGACATCCCGGCTGATGTGCGGATGCGCTGCTACGAAATTCTGCTAGAAAAATACTATCCAAAAGATCGCGTAATTTTGGCAATTAATCCGGCGGCGATGCGCTACGCCGGGCCGCGAGAAGCAATTTTTCATGCTTTAATTCGCAAAAACTACGGCTGCACTCACTTTATCGTGGGTCGCGATCACGCTGGAGTTGGCGATTATTACGGTACTTACGATGCCCAACATATTTTTGATGAATTTGAGCCGGGAGAATTGGGAATTGTGCCGATGAAATTCGAGCACGCTTTCTATTGCACGCTGACGGAACAAATGGCTACAACTAAAACAAGCCCGAGCACTCCCGAACAACGGGTGCATTTGTCGGGAACCAAAGTTCGGGAAATGCTGCGCGCTGGAAAATTGCCACCGCCGCAGTTTTCCCGGCCGGAAGTCGCCGCAGAATTAGCCAAGGCAATGAATATTTTCAGTTACGAGATTTAAATCTTGAACCTTGTCTGGGCGGCATTCTGAATTGTTGGGAATTTTGAGTTTTGAGTTGACAAGTTACAACTTTTGTCCTGGACGCCCAAGCGCGTCGAAATCTGGTTTTGGAACAAAAATACGTGCTTAAAACCCTCAATTTCGGTTAAAAAACCCGGTTTCTTTGTGGGCGAGTGCGTCCAGGACAAAAGTTAAAAGTGAAAAGTTAAAACTTAAAAGTTTTCTTAATACTAAACACTCACAATCTAATTAATGCCCCCTAAAATTATTGAGGGAATTTAACTGAAACAGTTCGCGATCGCACGCTACCCAAAACAACCCGGTTTCTCGTTGTCGCGATCGAGCGCATACGACCAAATTACGTGCATAAACCGGGTTTTTGCGTAAGTATTGTTAAAATTCAGAACTTAAAATTCAAAGCTATTTAAAAATGGGACTGAAGCGGCGGGAATTTTTGCAGCAAGCTGGCCGGATGCTGGCCGCCATCGGAATCAGCGAGGCCCTGTGGCTGCCGTTGGGCTCGCGCTACCTCCAAGCCTTAGCCCAGCCGACAGCCCGCAAATTGGCTTTGTTGGTGGGGGTTGACAAATATCCAGACTCGCCCATGCGCGGCTGCCTCACGGATGTGGAATTGCAGCGGGAACTGCTGACATATCGGTTTGGGTTTGTGCCGTCTGACATTTTGACTTTGACTGACGCTCAAGCTACCAGGGACAATATCGAGACGGCTTTTGCGACTCACTTGACTCAACAAGCAAAACCCGGTGACGTGGTAGTTTTTCACTTTAGCGGTTGCGGTAGTCGAGTCAGTTTGCCTGAGTCTTCCGGAATAATGCAAAACAGTTTGGTGCCGGCGGATGATGTTTTGCCGCTGTTAGCAAACCGGGCGGTGAACGATATCTTAGAGGAAACGCTGCTGCTGTTGGTGCGATCGCTCGCAACAGAAAATGCGATCGCCATCCTCGACACCAGCTACACCTATCCGGGTTTCCCCAAAAACGGCAACTTTCGCATTCGCTCCCGCTCCCGCCCCACCATCGGCGAGCCGAGCCTCGAAGAATTAACGTTCGCCGAAGGTCTCAAATCCCGGCCAAATCTCCGTCCTGCAGCCACGGTACTTGCTGCGGCCGCCAATTCTCAAATCGCCGCCGAACAAGATTGGAACGGATTTAGTGCAGGTTTGTTTACCTACGCCCTCACTCAAACTTTGTGGTGGGCCACTCCGGCTAGCAGCTTCAGCGTCAGTTTCAGCCGCGCCGCGGGTAATGTCGAGCAAATCACGGGGTTATCGCAGCAACCGCAAATTCTGAATCACGATTTAACAGCGCCGCTGGCGGTAAATTTTTCAAATTTAATGTTCGATTCCCCTGCTGCTGACGGCGCTGTGACGGCGGTGGAAGAAGGCGGCAAAACTGTGCAGTTGTGGCTGGGCGGGTTGTCGCCGGGGGTTTTGGAGTGCTGTGGGGGTTCTGTGTTTGCTTTGGATTCCTCGGAGGGCGACCGGCTTTTGCTGCGGGGACGCACGGGCCTCTCTGCTAAAGCCCAAGTTTTAGACGGGTTCGATATAACAAATCGGCAACTAACAGCCGGCCAACTGGTGAGGGAAGAAATTCGGGTATTGCCGCGAAACATCGGTTTGACAGTAGCTTTGGACTCTGGTTTGGAACGCATCGAGCGCGTGGACGCTACCAGTGCTTTTGCGACTGTGCCGCAAGTTGCGGCCGTAGGTAGCGACCAACCGGCTGACTGTCGGTTCGGCAGAGTCCCGGAAACGACTTTAGCCGAAACAGTCTCGGCTCAGGAGCCTGGTTTGATACAAAGCCGTTACGGTTTGTTTTCTGTGGCTCAAATCCTGATTCCCGATACTCAGGGCGACGGGGGAGAAGCCGTCAAGGTGGCGGTGCAGCGCTTGACTCCGCATTTGAAAGCGCTGCATGCGGGGAAATTGCTGCGGCTGACAGTCAATGAGGGGTCTTCGCGCCTGAAGGTGCGGGCGGTTCTGGAAACTCTCGCACCGCAAGCGCCGGCTGTGGTGCAGCGGGAGCCGGTGCGGGCCGGCGGTGATTATCTGCTGGAACCGCTGAGGGGGAAAGGCGAGAAATCGGTCACCAGCTATATATTAAGTGTGAAAAAAGGCGACCGCTTTCAGTACGGCTTGTATAACGAGAGCGATCGCCCGGTTTACTTTGCGCTGTTTGGCTCCGATAGCGCGGGACGGCTGTCAGTGCTCGGCGCTGAGGGCAAAGATTCTGTGGGGGGGATGTCCCGGGCGATCGCTCCCGGGGAGAATTTGACCGTGCCGGTGGCTGGGGCGAGCGGGTGGGCGGTATCCGGGGCGATCGGACTTGCGGAAACTTTGATTATATTTAGTGAGAGTCCCTTCGCTCAAACTCTGGCTGCAATAGAAGCCGAAATGCAGCAAACGAGGGATGCCCAGCCAATTCGAGTGTTGTTGAATCCTTTAAATGTGGCGCGGGCGGTACTCGAAGATTTGCACGCGGCTAGCATTCCGGGGGTGCAGAAAGTGGGGATATCGACGGATGATTTGGCTTTGGATGTGAATGTTTGGGCAACTCTGAGTTTTGTTTATCGGGTGGTTTAATTGTTAAAAACTCCCCGCTCATAGTCGGCGATTGCAATTGCTTTTGACCTCAAACTACACAAACGAAATCTACCTACGCGAGACTGAGAAATCATACCGAATCCGGCTTAAATACCACCTCGATCTCGCTTGTCCCTCTGAGCTAGGACGAAAGTTTGACTTGCAGAGCGGTTTCAACCGCAGAATCAGAAAAAATGTGGATTTCCCCAGATTTGATATAAGAAGAAATCAAGACTGATAAACCTTTTCTACCATTTGAGCCAAGCGTTTCATTGCAGTTTCAATCTCATCATTTGTGGCAGTCAAACTGATCCGCAAACACTCGTGCTTGTGCTGCCAATCTTCCCGCAAACCGGGGAAGAAAGAACTTCCAGGCACGAGGATTACGCCGACTTTCTTCAATTCTTGATACAGTTCCCAATCAGTCATGGGCAAATCTTTCAGCCACAACCACGCGAACATTGCTCCTTCGCCCCGGTGCAAAAACCACGGCAAATCTTTCGGCATTGCTTGTTCTAGAGTGCTTTCTACGATCGCAAATTTGCTTTGATAGTACGGCCGAATTACGTTGATGGAAATATCGGCAAGAGCGCCGGAAGCAATGGCCAGAGTTGCGATCGCCTGTCCGTATCTCGGCGAATGAATGCACATATTGGTCTGAAAACATTCTAATATTTGAATGATTTGTTCATCGCCGATCGCAATTCCGATTCTTTCTCCCGGCAATCCGGCTTTCGACAAACTCATGCAGTGTACGATATTGCCGCCAAAAAGCGGCGTCATTTCGGTAAAATTCAAGGACGGGAAGGGAGGGCCGTAGGCGGAATCAACGAACACCGGCACGTCGAAAGCGGCTGCTAAATCGGCAATTTTCTTAACTTCGTCGTCGGTGAGAACGTTGCCCGTGGGGTTGCAGGGACGGGAAAAAATGACGCAACCGGTGGTTTCGCCGATCGACAGTTGGCTGAAATCCGGGCGGTATTTGAACCTGTGAGCACCCGCATCAATATCGAGGGTGGGTTTGCAGGCGACAACCGCTTCGGGAATCAAGCTAACGCCGCCGTAACCCGTGTAGTCTGGGCTCAGCGGTAGGACGATATTTTTAAGGCTACCCCCCCTAGCCCCCCCTTGGTAAGGGGGGGATTGATTGGCCGTTTCCCCCCCTTGGTATTGGGGGGGTGCGGTGTAGCCGCCGAAAGCGTTGGCTGCGTAGAAGTAAATAGATTGACTGCCGGGAGTAATTAGAATATTGCGATCGGTCAAATTCAATCCGTAACGCTGGTTGAAATCCGCCAAAACCGCATTGATAAACGGCTGATAACCTTGACTGGAACCGTAGCGACAAACCACCTCGCCGTATTCCGGGCTCGCCAAAAGTTCCGCAGTACACTCGCGCCACAACTGCTCGACTTCCGGCAAAATCACCGGATTTCCGGCGCTCAAATTGATAAACTCCTGCCCGCTGCCGGCTCTAAGAGTTTCAATAATATCTTTCATAATTGCCCGAACTCCCGTGAGGTGGGACATCTGAGCGCCAAATTGAGTTAGGGCAGGGTTCATAGCAAATGCAGCGACAATGATAGAAGTTTACAGTTTACCCATGATAACTCCAGTCGCAGGCGTTAGCCCAGCTTGTCTGGGGCATGGGTTGTCGATCGAGCGTCTGACAAATTCAATAAACTCGATCGAACAGCATTTGTTTTTTCCCTGTGCGCGCCCCCGCCCCTAAGATTCTGAGCATTGGTGGAGTCCTATCGATCGAATAATGTTTTTTGCCTGAAAATTCGCGCACAGGCAGTATTATCAAATTCAAGAGTTTTGAAGGGATTTCGCGCCGCCGCGCCTGATGAATTGCCAATACTTGACAGCAGCCATTGCGAAATCTAAGATTAGCAGCAAGAACCGATCGCAACAGAATTTTATAAGCTCCGATTACTGCTATAATTGCAGGTTTAATCCAGGCTCAAGCATCTGATTTGTTGCTAGCTCATCTTCAAGATTCGCGGTTTGCTCGCAGCGGTGCATTATCATCATCAATCCGACTCAACCCAAGATAGCTCGTAACGTCACCCTTTGAGTTGCGTTACATCAACAAACTATAAATCCACATCAAAATTAACTGCGGTAAAATTTAATAAAACAATGACGCACTTTCCACTTACAGAATACGAGCAACTTACCGATCCTAAAGCCAAAGCAGTGTACGAAGAAATCTTAACTGAATTGGGGTTTGGCATCGTCCCCAATCTGTTCAAGTCAATGGCAATCAAACCTGACTTATTAGAAGCAAATTGGAAAAAATTCCGGGGAACAATCCTGCAAGGAGACTTACCGCGCACGCTTAAAGAAATGGTCGGCGTCGCTATTTCCCAATCCAATAATAGCAAGTACGCTCTTCAAGTTCACCTGCACGGATTGTCAGCGTTGGGGATGAGCGAAGAAATCCTGCGAACCTTAGTTTCTGACTTTGCCAACTGCCCGTTGCCAAAACGCGATAAAGCCGTAATTACCTTTGGCTTGCTGGCTGCTACAAAACCCCTAGAAATGACAGAATCTGATTACCAAAACCTGCGGGATTTAGGGCTAGATGATTCTGAAATCTTTGAAATTATTGCGACAGCAGACTTGTTTAGCTGTGTCAACCGATATACAGATTCCATTGCCCTTGAAATAGATGCTTTGTAATCTATATTTTATACCCCTATTATGGGCGAGCGGCTAGAAGATCTAGATCGAGAAGAACTTCTGTTGACAGCCCGCCGTTTGTTAGCAGAAGCTCAAGCGCTTTCCATCCGCATTTCGGCCGTCAACGAAGTTGCCACAGCCATTAACCGCACCCTAGATCTTAACGAGATTTTGCGGGTAGTAGGCAAGCAAGCCAAATGGCTGCTCGACTTTGAACACTGTAGCGTTTGCCTGCACAGCACTAATGCTTGCACAACCTTATTTGGGCCGCATATCCCTATAGATATTGCAGCCCTCCCAGAGGGCAGCCCTATTAACAAGGCTTTCAAAACACGTCAACCTCAATTAATTCAAGAAGCGGGTGCTACTGTTATTTTATACCCCTACGCTTCCCAAATTATCATTCCCTTGGAAAGCGAAGGTAAGGTTTTAGGGACAATTAATTTTGCAACAACTAAGCCGCGAGCTTACACTCAAGAAGACTTGCGGATTGGCTATCTTTTGGCTTTGCAACTATCCTCAGCCATCCGCAATGCTGAGCGTTTTAAAGAGATAAATAGGCTTTATGCCGAACTCGATGCCGAAAAGCACAAATCTGACCAGCTACTGTTAAACCTGCTCCCAGTTGAAATTGCCGAGGAACTCAAAAATAACGGCAAAGTTGAACCACTTTATTATGATTGCGTATCGGTTTTATTTACTGACTTTAAAGACTTTACTCAGTTATCAGAAAAAATGACGCCGCGAGAGTTAGTTGACGAACTAGACTATTGTTTTTCTTATTTCGATCGCGTGATGGATAAATACTCTATGGAAAAATTGAAAACTATTGGTGACAGCTATATGTGTGCGGCGGGAATTCCTACGCCTACCCCAACACACGCCTTTGACGCTGTACTTGCTGCCCTAGAAATTCAACAGTTCATGGAGCTGCGAAAAAGGCAGAAAGCTCAAGAAAATATTGCTTATTGGGAGATCCGCATTGGCATTCATTCAGGCCCCATACTTGCTGGAGTAATTGGCAATAAAAAGTTTGCCTATGATGTCTGGGGAGATACCGTGAATACTGCATCTCGGATGGAATCTTCCGGTTTACCTGGAAATATCAATATCTCTCACGCAACGTATGAATTAGTTAGAGATTTTTGTGACTGCGAATATCGAGGAAAAATTTCTGCTAAAAATAAGGGCGAGTTGGATATGTATTTGGTTCGCAATCTTAAATAAATTTGAGAAGAGGAATCGGGAAGGGCTAATCAAACCAATTTTAGATTTTAGATTTTAGATTTTAGATTTTAGATTTTAGAATAGGGAATAGGGAATAGGGAATAGGGAATGACTGATAACTATCATGTTTGGGGTCGCTGCTATAGTTTTGCTTTTGTTGACAGGTATTAGATATTGAAATTAAACTAAACTACGAACTGAGAATATATCGCTCGAAGTTTTCGATCGCGAGATAGGTATTGTATGGCAGTGTCCCCAGACTATAGTAAAATGAGCGAGTTGTAGATTTTAATTTTTTATTATTGATGCGTATTTGGCAAGCCGATTTTTACCGCCGCCCTCTCCAAGATGAGGCGGGTAAACCACTCTGGGAACTCTTAATTTGCGACTCGGAAGGCAGTTTTCAATTTAACGCTGTTTGCAGCCAGGGGGCCGCTAATTCCACTTGGCTAGCCTCACAGTTGCAGCAGCAAGTTCAAACTCAGAATTTGCCGGACTTGATTCAAGTATTTAGACCTCAGTCTCTGAGCTTAATCGAAGCTGCGGGCAAAGTTTTGGGCGTCAAGGTGGAAGCGACTCGGCGCACTGCGGCTCTGAAATTGCTGCTGCAACAACGCGCAAAAGAATATTCGAGTATGCCTAATTATACAGGGGAAGCTTACAGTCCGATCGCCCTAGACTCGCCGCCGCCCATCCCTTTACCCGAAAAACTTTGGGGCGATAGCTGGCGTTTTGCTTCCCTACCCGCCGGCGACGTTGAAGATGCTTTCCAAGGGCGTCCCCTGCCAATTTTGGAAATGCCAAAATTGCTGTTACCGCTGAATTTGGGCTTGGCATCTACAGTACCCGTACCCGGAGTTGTGATTGACGGCGGACGCCAGTCTATGCGGTTGGCTAGATGGCTTCAGGATGCTAAACCTTTCGCTTTGAATTATATCCCGGGAGCTCCCGACGGATTGATATTGGAAGCTGGGTTAGTAGATAGGTGGGTTGTAGCTACTTTTGAAGATAGTGAGGTGAAAGCGGCGGCCCAAATTTACCAACAGCGCAAGCAATTAAGTCAAGGATTGCATTTTTTGTTAGTGCAGCCCGATGATAGTGGGATGACTTATACAGGCTTTTGGCTGTTGAATTTTGATCGATAAGATGTAAATAACATTATTTATGATGTCGCATCGATCGCGCGCCGAAAAATAGTAAAAAACCGCCCGAACTCTGTTCCTGCAAATACAGACTCAACCCCAAATTTTCCAACAGCTTCTTGAGCTAGCAAGAGATAGTGTAGCAAAGTTATTCCACAACTAAAATTAATCCGTTTTGGATGCCCTGACAAACTCGGTTGATGTGAACACGATCGTTTTGATCGATCCCGTCAAGGACTGCTGACTTCAGCAACCGTCTGTCAAGGGGGGTAATTTGACGAAAAGCAAAGATCCGCTGGACGATCGCCTCGATCGAGATTTTGGGGAGGTTAGCAGAACTGACTGTCATGGTTTTAACACACTAAAAGTAGGTAACAGAACTGTGTACATTTATTTTTAAAGATTGCGTGAAGTTTTCTTGTGACTTCAATCACATATATTGTGTGACAAAATAGTGTATGTCGGGTGACTGTTGTCACCAAATCTTCAACGATATTTACCCCAACTTAACGATGGCCCGATAGAATCACTCTTGTAAAACTCAAGCAGAAAGTAAAAATGGCACAAGCAAAAATCGGAATTATCGGCGGCAGCGGTTTGTATAAAATGGAGGCCCTCAAGGATATTGAAGAGGTCAAAATTGATACACCTTTTGGAGCGCCATCGGATGCCGCAATTGTGGGAACATTGGACGGTACGCCAGTAGCATTTCTGGCCAGACACGGCCGCAACCACACTTTTTTGCCCTCAGAAGTGCCGTATCGCGCAAATATTTATGCAATGAAGAGTTTGGGAGTTGAGTATTTAATCTCAGCGTCGGCGGTTGGTTCCCTGAAAACAGAGGCGAAACCTTTAGATATGGTAGTGCCGGATCAGTTTATCGATCGCACAAAAAATCGAGTTTCTACCTTTTTTGGAGAAGGAATAGTCGGTCACATCACATTCGGCGATCCGGTTTGCGGCGAATTGGCAAAAGTGTTAGCTGGGGCGATCGAATCATTGAACCTCCCCGAGGTTTCGCTGCACCGGGGCGGCACTTACGTCTGTATGGAAGGCCCCGCATTTTCCACAAAAGCAGAATCAAACCTTTACCGCAGTTGGGATGCCACAGTCATTGGGATGACAAATTTGCCGGAAGCAAAATTAGCCAGAGAAGCTGAAATTGCCTACGCAACTTTAGCATTAGTCACAGACTACGACTGCTGGCATACCGAACACGACAGCGTAACAGTAGAAATGGTAATAGCAAATTTGCACCGCAATGCAGAGAATGCTCAAAAAGTCATTCAAGAAACAGTCCGTAGACTAACAGAAAATCCCCCAGTCTCTGATGCACATTCAGCTTTGAAATATGCAATTCTGACTCGGCTGGATCGAGTGCCGACCGCAACTAAGGAGAAAATGGGTTTGTTGTTGCAGAAATATTTGTAAGACGAGTTGCGAAGGAAGAACTGCATCGCTTCTTTCTCTTCCTTCGCGTCCTTAGCGTCTTCTCGGTTAATTTAATCTTACGACCTATTCATCATCCTATAGTTTACGATTGTTTCTGAATGATTAATTTATCAACTGCTTGAACGCATCGTATTCGCGAATTTTATCTAAATCAGCTTCACTTTTTGCCAACTCTTTACACACATTCGGATTGAGATTGAGGGCGCGCTTTAAATTTTCAATTGCTAATTCAATTTTACCTTGTAGCGCATAACATCGGGCTTTGTTGTACCAAATTCTGTAAAAATCCGGCCGGATTTTAGCAGCATTGTCGTAGGAATCAATGGCAGCTTCGTATTTTTGCAATTTGGAGAGTGCAACGCCTCGATTGTTCCAAGCGTCAGTATAATCGTTTTTAATTTGTAGGGCTTGATTGTAAGAAATTACTGCTTGTTCGTACTCCTGCATTTTGGAAAAAGCAACGCCTCGGTTGTTCCAAGCATCGGCATAATCGGGTTTGGCTTGAATTGCCTGTTCGTAACAGCCGATCGCCTCCTGGTACTTCTGCAACTCCAACAATACCACACCTCGATTGTTCCAAGCGTCGGGATAATTGGGGCGAATTGTAGTAGCTTGTTCGTAAGAGGCGATCGCCTCTGGATACCGCTGCATTCTCGTGAGCACTACTCCCCGGTTATTCCAAGTATCGGCTAAATCGGGCTGAATTTGCAAGGCAAGATTGTAAGCAGCGATCGCATCTTCATAACGGTTTTCAAAGAAACAAGCATCTCCCTGTTTGGCATAGTCGGCGGCTGTCAATAACTGTTGGTAATTGCCGTAGTTAACCGGAGCAAATTCTTGAATTTGAGCATCGGGAAATAACAAGTCTGTTTCTGCATCCGGGTGACTTTGGTGTTGGATTTCGCCTAAGATAGTTTCTGCATCGGAAATTAATAGTTTTAATTGAGAGATTGTATCGTAATGGAGACTTTCAATTTCTTGGCGAGCAATTGTTGTCTGCTTGGACAATTTGCTAAACAGAAACCAAACCCCTACTCCGGCTGCTGTCGGAAACACAGTTAGGGCAATTACCAGTCCGTTAAGCAGTACCGCCGTGCGTCCAAAAGCAATGTCAACTTCTTCTTGAACTCGATCGCGAATTTCCTCTTTCTGTTGCTGTTGTTGCAATTGCTGCTGAACAAACAGTGCCGCAGGCTTCAGTTCAGATGCAGAAACGTTACTGCCGCAGACTAGAATAGTCGAAAGGGCGATCGGGCTAATACTTGTTCTAAAAATACTTGACAAACGCATTGCCTTAGTGATAAGCACCTGATTTGCGATTTTCATATGTCAAGAGATGCAGGTAAAGATGATCCCAGACTAGCCCATTTGTTCAAAAACTATTAAATACAGGATATCTGTTGTGCAGCCCCCTCCGATCAAATTGCTGACGCAAGAATTGCTAGACGAAGTTGCCGCTTCCTCCCGCCGCAGTCCCCGCCAGCGACAAAACTACAATTTCCACGATTTGTCTGAAAAAGTGCAGCGGTTTGTCAACGTCCTGCAACCGGGCACTTACGTCCGCCCTCACCGACACCTGCGCCCGCCTGCGATTAACGGTTTTGAGTTTTTCGTAGTGATTCAAGGAGAACTCGGTATGATTATTTTGAACGAAAACGGTCAAATCCTGCGCTCCTTGCTAGTCAGCGCTGCGGGGCCGACTCGCGCTGTCGAACTGCCAGAGGGCACTATTCACACGTTAGTCGCTTTGGCACCCGATACTGTGATTTTGGAGTTCAAGGAAGGGCCTTACGACGTGGCAGCGGATAAAGACTTTTTGACCGATTTTCCTGCTGAGGGAACTGCGGCGGCGCGGGAATTAGTCCTGATTTGGGAAGCGGAATTTAACAATTGACTAATGACTGTTGACTGTTAAAAATCTAAAATCTAAAATCTAAAATCTAAAATCGATCGATTGATTACTAATTACTGATGAATCTAATTGTCGTCATCCGATTGTATAAATCCGGGGCGGTGCGAATGATTTTTCTCAGAAGTTCATCCGTCACCCAAAAGACGAGGGGAAAGGAAAATTTTTTGCTGAATTCGCTACATAGTAGGTTGGTAGAAACGAGCAATCGATCGATCGTCTCCACTGATTCCAAACCGAGGAGCATTAAAGCTGGAGGCTGTTCGCCATCTAGTTCTGCTGCGATTGTCGCGTAGAGAGTTGTCGCCGATTTGGGCAAAAACAGTTGCTGCGGTTTCACGGCACAATTTGCTTGCAGCCGATCGACTATTTGCTGCCGCAAAGCCAGCGAGTTGCAGTTGACTAAAACAAAAGAAAAGTAACCTTGGGAAAGACGGAGGGTCCGAGTTAAAGTTGAGAACGACCGCTCGTTGTATTTAGCTGAGTCGTACTTAGCTGCATCGTCTTTAGCTATATTTTCTGAGCTTTTGTGGACCATAAATTGCAGGTCTTTTATCTAGTTTTAGAGATTTTCTAGATTAAATGGTATTTCTAAATAAAATGTGAATATGGGATTTTTTTATTGAAAAACATTCCGGTAATTATAGCACGGTTTTAAATTAATATCAATAGTTCTATCCGCTAATTTGGCGGGAGCCACTCAAAACAACCTGCAACGGTACAGCCAAAGTATCAAATGTAGTTAAACCGACAAAAAATCACCGAGAATTGTCAGCCAGCGGCAAAGTAAACCAAAAACTTGCCCCAGCACCGGCACTGCTAATTACCCCAATTTCCCCGCCGTGAGCGCCAATAATTTGCCGACAAAGATAGAGCCCCAAACCCAAACCAACCGAGTGTCGGGATCGATCGCCCCTAACGTAAAGGTCAAAAAGATGTTCGCACTGTTCCGGCAATATTCCCACCCCGTCATCTTCAACTGTACAGCGAATCATACTACTTGGGGAATTGGAGATTGGGGATTGGGGATTGGTAATTGATATTTGGGAACTTGTACTAAGCTGGTGCTGAGCGTAGCCGAAGTGCGTAGCCGAAGTATTGATAATTGGTAATTTATCGATATCCTCTTTCGCTTTGCTGTGATTTCTAATGAATTCTTCCGCCTCGATTACTTTAGCCGAAACCGTTAAATTCAGTCCCGGCAGATTGTGTTTTAAAGCATTAGCTATTAAATTAGAGAACACTCGCCACAACTGAGTTTTGTCAGCATTCACGGCTGGCAAGTCATCAGAAACCAAATTTTTAAAAGTAGCTTTACTATCATTTATTAAAGGCTCCAAATCGGTTGCAGCAGCTTCAACTATCGCCCTCAAACTAACCGCATCGCAGTGCAAAACCAAACCGCGCAATTCCCCGGCGTGAACTTCCAACAGCGAATTTATCAAACGCAATTGCTGCTCGCTACCTTGAATCATCCGATCCAAAACAGAACGGGGAATTGCGATCGAATCCCCTGTTTTACTCTGCCAATTTTTCAGCACCATTAACATTCCCGCCACCGGGTTTCGCAAGTCGTGAGAAAGAGCGTGAATAAACAGCCGCAGCGATTCTTGTGCCTGTTTGCGCTGCGTGATATCCTCAATTAAACCCTCATAATAAAGCACGGAGCCACTCCTGTCCCTTACTGCCCGTGCCTTCTCGGAAATCCAGACAATACTGCCGTCTGAGCGGTAAATTTGAGACTCAAAATCCGACACTGTGCCGCTTTCCTCGATCGCCCGCAAAAACTCATTTCTGCGAGCCGGATCGACATACAACTGCCGCTCGATATCAGTAAACTTTGCCGTCACTTCTTCCGGGGAATCGCAGCCGTAAATCCGCGCCAAAGCTGGATTTGCAGTAATATAACGGCCATCGGGAGTGCTTTGAAAAATCCCCTCGTCGGCATTCTCAAAAATGCTGCGGTACTTCGCCTCCGCCGCCTCCAACTGCTGGTAAGCAGATTCCAACTCGCGCCTCGTACTAAACTCTTTCCGTTGCAGACATTCGTACCAATAAACAGATAAGTCACATATCAAACAAAACCAAAACAAATATAAGTACAACCCGGTTAACTTAAAAGGAGTATACTTAGCAAAACTTAGATTTAAAGCCAAATTTATCCCGACGTGGCAGCACAAAACGCCGAGTTGAGAAATCAGGTGGAGGCGCCAGCGGACGGGCATCAGCGTAGCTTGGATCAGAAACGCTAAACTCCAGGTAAAAATTGGTAATTCCCCGGCTTGTGCGACAGCTAGCCCAAGCTGTACAACCACCGTCAGCGACCACGAAGAACCCAAAAATAGCAAACCGGGATAGCGCTGTCCGAAGGAGGTTTTTTGCAACACAAAACAGGTCAACAAACCCAATTCTACAGCAGCACTCGTGTACAAATAAACACTTTTAAACTCCTGGCGAGCGAAGAATCTTTCGCCCAGAAAATAGACCGTTATTGTGAAGGCAAAAAAGATGGCAATTCCGACAGCAGGGCGCAGCCGCTCTCGGAGGAAGCGATCGCGCCACACCTCGTAAACCGTTAACGCCTGAACTGATTTTGCATTGCCCAAATAGGTCATACCATTTTAGATTTTAGATTTTAGATTTTAGATTTTAGATTGAGAAAGACAGCTCGTCCGAGTTGGCAGCAGGTACCGAAAACCAGAAAGTCAAACCACCGCCGGGAGAGCTTTCGACGCCGATGAGCTGCCGTGAGCTTTGATAATTTGCAAAGGAGAGGTACAGTCCAAAACCCAGCCCTGTTAAGCTGTTCTACATTGAAATTGTCTGTTAAAAAACCATTCCCCGTCTTGTGGGGAGTAGGGGTTGGGCCAGAAAGGCCGCCCAGAATATACAATTTAAATGCGCGACAGCTTAATTGTCGGCTATTAGGGTCTTGAACGTAAAGTTCAAACAGATATTCCCGCTGTTTGGCGCTGATTCCCACTCCATCCATTGTAGATTTTAGATTTGAGATTTTAGATTGAGAAAGAGAGCTCGTCCGAGTTGACAGCAGGTAGCGAAAACCAGAAAGTCGAACCACCGCCGGGAGTGCTTTCGACGCCGATTTCGCCACCGTGAGCTTTGATAATTTGCTTGGAGAGGTACAGTCCTAAACCCAGCCCTGTTAATTGTCGGCTATTAGGGTCTTGAACGTAAAGTTCAAACAGAGATTCCCGCTGTTTGGCGCTGATTCCCACTCCATTATCTGTTACAGTACAGCGAACCATTTTTACGGTCACTCCGGGCAATTTGCTGCCGATATTGCCAATTTGGCCCTGATAGCGGGGCATTTTGCAACTGCCGTCGAGGTGGAATTTGGCCAGGGTTTCCTGATTTTTCTGGGTGGTCTCGCCCATCCTAGGACGATCGCCCGCAGCAGATACCCGGTTAGCGATACAGCGGGCAAGCGGATTATTTTGCGATGTTAAAGCCTGGGAATTTTCTTCAAAACTTACCATTTTTTCAACTTCAATTACCTCAGCTTTAAAAGTTATATTGACTCCCGGAGGATTGTGTTTAATAGCATTAGTTAGCAGATTTTCTAGCACCCGCTGCAAGTGTTGGCGATCGGCATTGACTTGTGGCAAATCCGCCGGAATATCCTGAGTTAAAGTTGCTTGATTTTTTTCCAGCACGGGTTCTAAATTAGCAACAATGGCTGAAGCTAAAGACGGCAAATGCAGCGGTACAGTATTGAGAACAATACCTTTCACCTCGCTAGCGTGAGCGTCGAGCAGGGAATTAACCATAGTCAACTGGTGTTCGCTGGCCTGAACGATGCGCTGCAAGATCGATCGAGAAACCGGAACATCTTGTAGAGAGTCAGAGGGCGATTTGTTGAGCAAATTTTTCAGCAGTATTAACATTCCCATAACAGGAGTGCGGAGATTGTGAGAAACTGCGTGCAAAAATAGGTCTTTGAGGCGGTTGCTTTCTTGCAACTCGTGCATTTTTTGCTGTAGTTGGCGGGTGCGTTCCTCCACTTGAGATTCCAAGTTGGCATTGAGAGCTTTTACCTGCTGCAAAAGTTGGGCTTGCTGGAGAGCGATCGCCACTTGGGTAGCGAGTTTTTCCAACAAATCAATTTCAAATTCCTGCCACTGGCGGGGCACCGAACACTGGTTGACGGCCAAGATCCCGAACAATTCATCCCCCAGGACGATCGGCACATTTAACGTCGCTGTAATTTGATAGTCGCTATAGTATTTGGCAACTGCATCCGTGATTGGAACACTAGCAGTATCGGAGACTGCTCGGACGCGGTTGGTGGCATAAAACGTTCTCAAGTTTTTCAGGTGATTCTCATCAGCGAGCACCCACCCGAGAATAGAACGGCATTGGCTTCCCACAGACTCGGCCACAACCTTACCGTACATCGGGCTAGGAAGATTTACCCCGTCCGCGTCCACAATACCGATAAAAGCGCGGTCTGCCTTGAAAAATTGCCGGACTTCGGCAACAGTAGTATTGAGAATTTCTTCGAGGTCGAGGGAGTTGCGAATTCGCAGGGCGATTTCTGAGAGCAAGCGATCGCGATCGGACGATGCCCGCAAAGCCGCTTCCGCGCGGTGGCGTTCGGTAACGTCTTGGACTGTGGCGGAAATGAGGTTTGAGTTAATTGCTGACTGTTCGCAGACAGTACGCACTCCGCCGTCTGGAAGCACGATCCGGTAATCAATGCAATAGGGTTTGCGCTCAAACATAGCTTGACACTGCGATCGCGCCACCAATTCTCGGTCTTCTGGATGTACGGCCTGCAAAAAAACCGATGGTGTCGGTTTGACAGTTCCCGGAGCAAAACCCAAGAGGCGGTAAAGTTCCTTCGACCACCGCAATTCGATATTGGATATACGATCTTCTGCAGATTCTTGGCAGTTGTCAGTTGCTGTGACGGCGGCGCAATTTAAATCCCAATTGCCCAACTGAGCGATGCGCTGAGCGTTGGCTAAACTAGCTTCGCGATCGCGCAGCATGGCCGCCGTGCGGCGCACCTCCACCAGCGCTTGCTGGCGTTCTGCTACGGCGGCGGCCAACATCAGAGCCACAAGGGCGATCGTACCGGTAAAAGCTTGTAAAAATAAAACCGCCTGTTTGAGATTATCGCTTTTGGCCAAAAACGGGCCGCCTCCCTGCACTGCTCCCCAAATCGCGATGCAAGAGACGATCGAATAAGCAAAAATCGCTCCCGCCGGTTGAAACCGCAGGGCAGCCCAAACTATCAGAGGAAAAGGCAGATACTCCAGCGGATACATAGCGATCGCCGTCTGTATTTTTGAGCAAAAAAACAGCCAGCTCACGCTCAGCAAGAGAGTCAGCCATAAAGCTATTTCTGCATAATTAACAATTAAAAATAGAATATTGTAGCGGTTTTTAATTGCAGAAAATGTGCTTGGGTAATTGGGAATGGGTAATTGGGAATGGGTAATTGCGAATGGGGGATGGGGAATGGGGAATGGGGAATCTACCCCGTTAAAAAATGCTTTTAATCTTGAAGTAATACCGGGCTGAATCTCACATTTTACACCATTATTAATAACAGGCAAGATGCCTGTTCCACCAGAAAATTCATCTCTCGCTTCACAGGCATCTTGCCTGTTCCTAAACAAGTAATTGAAAATAATGAAACATCTCAGTTTTAGTGGAAATTTAAAACTGTTAACCGCGTGGTTCAAAGTCAGCAGCACGGGCGTCACAATCAAAATTCCCATGCCGTCTCCGAGCCACGTAGTCCACCAGTTCCGAAAGAAATTGCTCCACTGAGCCCAACCAAAAATGCACGTACCCAAGTTGCTGAGGATAGATCCTAGGAAAGTAGACCCGATAACAGCGCCCGCTACTAAAGCCAGAACATCTCGCAGTCGATCGAGTTTCGTAGAAAATCCGCTCCAAGTCAGCAAAGCCTCTCCAGCCAGCGCTTGCAGGGTGACGCTAAAGGCGGATGTGGCAATGACAGCCGACGGTATATCGGCGGTAGAGTTTAACAGCACTGAACCGAGGACAATTCCCGGCCACATCCGCCGCCCTTGCAGTAGCAGTGCCGCTAGAGCAATACCGGCGGGCGGCCACACGGGGGAGGGTTCGGATTTCACCAGTCCCAGCATTGACGCTGCGATTTTTCCGGTAACAAAGTAGGCCAGCGCCAGGATGCCGGTGTACAGAAGCGTTCGAGTGCGGCGGTTGAGCAGTTTCATGTTTGGGTGCGATCGAATCCTCCATTCCTAGTTGTTAATTTAGGCGGCTTTGGGGCGATCGAACTTCCTCCTGACGACTCACCTGACTGGGGGAGTGGGAAGTGGGGAGATTGGGGGGGGACAGGTTTGTTCGTTATGTCCCTTGAGAAAAATTAGCTCGCTTTACAAACCACAGTCAGCCAGTGAAAAGATAATAACATCGACAAGCCAACGCCCCGCCGCCGATCGATCCAAGTTACTTCCCTTAACGTCTTTTCCTCACCCTTGACGCAGCCAATGACAGACAAAGATTATGAAAAATGATAGAGTTTCTCTTTAACATAAATAATTTTTTCTGACAACTAACCCCCAGCCCATCTTAATGTTGATGACCTCTGTAAAAAATGAGCCAACGCTAAGCAGATTTGCCTATCCAAAAACAAACTATAGCTTTTGGCTTTTAGGGATTCGCTAGAGAAAGGTTTAGTTGACCCCCCTCTCCCAATTCTTAACTCTCCCAAAAAAACAATTATGCTGCCAGATAAATACCGAAAAGTGCATCGCTGTCTCCCTCTGGTGATGGGTGTGGTATTTGCTACTGCTTACAGCATCCCCATCGGCGGCCAACCCAAGATTGCCCCACCATCCCAGTCACCGGCAACGGAAAAACCCAACCCATCAGGAACGCAGCAACCAGTACAGGCATTTGCTGGGCAACTAGCGGTATTTCTGGGACATAAAGAAATTATTACAAGTGTAGTATTTAGCCCTGATGGGCAGCAAATTCTCACCGCCAGTGGAGATAACATCGTCCGCTTGTGGGATACTTCTGGCAATCTCCTCAAAGAGTTCCGGGCGTATGAAAGAGAGGGAATAAGTACAAATACAAGAGCAGTATTTAGTCCCGATGGGCGGCAAATTCTCACTACCAGTTCAACAGAAGCCGCCCGCTTGTGGGATACTTCTGGCAATCTCTTAGCTGAGTTCCGGGGGACTGACGATCGCAGTGATGTAATCAATGCAGTATTAAGTCCCGATGGTCGCCAAATCCTCACCGTTGGTACCTTTAGAAACAAAGGCGGCTTGTGGTATAAATTCCGTTTGTGGGATACTTATGGCAATCTCTTGGCACAGTTCCAAGGAGACAAGGAAGTCAGAGGGGGTTTAATCTTTGCAAGAGCCGTATTTAGCCCCGATAGTCGCCAAATCCTCACCGTCAGTTCGGATGGAATTGTCCGCTTGTGGGATATCCAAGGCAATCTTCTTAAAAAGTTGCAAAGAGATGAAGGAACTTTCTACAGCGCAGTATTAAGTCCCGATGGTCGCCAAATCCTCACTGCCAGCGATGATAACACTGCCCGCCTGTGGGATACCAATGGTAATCTCCTAGCAGAATTCAAGGGGCATGAGCAATGGGTTAGCAAAGAACTATTCAGCCCGGATGGTAGCCAAATCCTCACCTTCGGCGATCAAGATAAAACCGCCCGCGTTTGGGATACTAAAGGCAATCTTTTGGCACAGTTGCGCGGGCATGAAATTTCTATAGGCAGTGCAGAAGGATTTAGCCCCGATGGTCGCCTAATCCTTACCAGTTGTAGAGATGATGAAACTGTTTGCCTGTGGGATACTCAAGGTAATCTCAAAGCACAGTTGCAGGGGCACGATCGTAATGTTCGGGCAGTATTTAGTCCTGATGGCAGGCAAATCCTCACCTTCGGTTGGGATAAAATCGCCCGCCTGTGGGATGTATCAGCGACAATTGCTGCCCAAGCCGAGCAAATAACTGCTAGGGACACCTTTCAGGAAGGCGTATCTAAGAATAACGCTCAACTGGTAATATTTCGGGGACATCAAGGTGGTCTCACCAGTGCGCTATTTAGTCCCGATGGTAAGCAAATCCTCACCGCTAGTAGAGATAAAAAAGCTCGTTTGTGGGATACCAAAGGCAATCTCTTGGCACAGTTCCAAGGGCATGAGAGTATTGTCAGTAGTGCCATATTTAGCCCGGATGGTCGCCAAATCCTTACCACTGGAGGTAATGATGGAACCACCCGTTTGTGGGATACCAAAGGCAATCCCCTAGCTGTATTGCGGGGACATGGTAGTCAGGTCACAAGTGTAGTATTTAGCCCGGATGGTCGCCAAATCCTCCCCAGCGATGGCGCTGACCCTGCCAGCTTGTGGGATACCAAAGGCAATCTCCTCGCGAAGTTAGCGGGGCCATCAGATGCTTGGGATTGGATAGTTATCAGTGCGGTATTTAGTCCTGATGGCAGTCAAATTCTTACTACCAGTGATAGCAGTAGAACCGCCCGCTTGTGGGATCTCAAAGGCAATCTCTTGGCACAGTTCCAAGGGCATGAGGGTTATCTCAACAGTGCAGTATTTAGCCCAGATGGTAGCCAAATTCTAACTGCCAGCAAGGATGAAACCGCCCGCCTGTGGGATCTCAAAGGCAATCTCTTAGCTGAGTTCCGGGGGCATAAGGAGAGCCTCAAAAGAGCCATATTTAGCCCGGATGGTAGCCAAATTCTTACTATCGGTTTTTACAACGTTCGCTTGTGGGATACCAAAGGCAATCTCTTGGCAGAGTTTCCGAACAATGAGAAAGCGGTCAACAGTGCCGTATTTAGTCCTGATGGAAGTCAAATCCTCACCGCCAGTTATGATAGAACTGCGCGAATTTGGGATACCAAAGGCAATCTCTTGGCTGTGTTCAGAGGGCATGAGGGAGGTGTCAACAGTGCCGTATTTAACCCCGATGGTCGTCAAATCCTGACTGCCAGTGATGATGGCACTGCTCGTTTGTGGGATGTCTCAGTGGCAATTGCTGCCCAAGCCGAGCAAATGGATGCTTTGCAAACCTTTCAGGAAAGCGTATCTAAAAATAGCGCTCAACTAGCAGAGTTACGGGAAGACAAGGAAATCCAGAGTGCCGTATTTAGCCCAGATGGTCGTTATATTCTTACTGCTATCGATCAAATCGCCCGGTTGTGGGATACCAAAGGCAATCTTCTAACCGAGTTTCAAGTCCCTAAAGGAAGGGTCTCCAGACCAGTATTTAGCCCCGATGGTCGCCATATCTTTACAGTTGATGATGAAACCGCCTACTTGTGGGATATCAAAGGTAATATTCTGGCAAAATTCCAAGGACACGAGGGTTCTGTTACAGATGCAGTATTTAGCCCGGACGGTAGTCAAATTCTCACCGCTAGTATAGATAGTACCGCCCGGTTGTGGGATACCAAAGGTAATCTCCTAGCTGAGTTCCGGGGGCATGAATCTAAAGTCAACAATCCAGTATTTAGTCCCGATGGCAGCCAAATCCTCACCGCTAGTATGGATAAAACTGCCCGTTTGTGGGATACCAAAGGTAATCTCTTGGCTGTGTTCCGACATGAGGATGCTGTAATCAATGCCGTATTTAGCTCGGATGGTCGCCAAATCCTGACTGCCAGTGATTATTTTTATGGATATGGCCGTCTATGGGATACTAAAGGCAATCTCCTAGCAGAGTTTCGGGGGCAAAAGGATGTCAATAAAGGCTCTGCTTACCAAAGGAGTGCAGTATTTAGCCCCGATGGGAGTCAAATCCTGATCGCCAGTGGGGATAGGCTTTCCCGCCTGTGGGATCTCAAAGGCAATCTCATTGCAGTATTTCGAGATCATGACAGTTCTATCAACAGCGCCGCATTTAGCCCAGATGGAAGTCAAATCCTCACTGCCAGTGAAGATAAAACTGCCCGCCTGTGGGATAACAAAGGCAATCTCCTGGCAATATTCCGAGGACATGAGGATGGAGTCCAAAGTGCAGAATTTAGCCCCGATGGTCGGCAAATCCTAACTGCCAGTCGGGACAGAACTGCCCGTGTCTGGGATATTGCTACGGGCATCAAAGTTTCTGCGGCTGAAGTAGCATTTATCAAAGGAACTCAACTTTCTAGCCAAAGCACAGTCGAATCTAAACAACTTGCACTTCAAAAATTAGAAGCAGCCCTCGCACTCTATCGTGCAGAGAAAAACTCTGCCCAAACCGCACTCACTCTCCTTTCAATGGGTAAAATTTACGCCAATTTCGGACAATTTCAATCTGCCCTAGACTCCTACAACCAAGCATTACCCTTATCGCAACAAGCGGGTGCCAAAGCACAAGAAGCCGCTATCCTCAACAGTTTTGGTCAACTCTACACCGATTTATCTGACCCGAAAAGCGCCCTGGATTACTATAACCAAGCATTACCCTTATTCTATCAATTAAATGACCAATCGACAGTTGCCAACACTCTCAACAACATTGGTAATATTCATGCTGCTACAGGAAACTGGAAAAATGCCCTAGACTCCTACAACAAAGCCCTGGTCATCTCTCGACCCGCAGGTAATTTAGCAGCAGAAGCTACTGCCTTAGCTGGCATTGGTAGCACCTATATCGCTTCAAAAGAATGGTCAACGGCCCTGAATGCCTACAACCAAGCCCTGATCATCTCCCGACACTTAAACGACAAAGTAAAAGAAACCACAGTCCTCAACCAAATAGGGAAAATACAAGCTGCTTTGGGTCAGAATTCTACCGCCCTTGAAAACTACAACCAAGCTTTATCTCTATCCCAACAACTCGGTTACAAAACAGAAGAAGCGCACATCATCTACAATCAAGCCCTCTTAAACCGCCAACAAAATAACCTCACAGTTGCCCAAACCGAAATCGAAACCGCAATTAATATTATTGAAAACCTCCGCACCCAAATTGCGAGTCAAGAACTGCGCCAGTCTTACTTTGCCCGCAACCAAGATTATTATCAGTTTTACATCGATTTGTTGATGCAACTGCACCAGAAAAATCCAGATAAAGGTTACGACGCACAAGCCTTTCATGCTAGCGAACGTGCCCGTGCCCGCAGTCTGCTTGAACTCCTCAGCGAAGCGAGCGCAAATATTCGCCAAGGTGTTGACCCGCAACTGCTAGCACAAGAACAAAATTTGCAACAACAACTCAGTGATTTTCAGACTCGCAAATACCAAATTGTCAGCGCTCAATCTACCCAACAAGCTCTGGATGAAATTCAACAAAAAATCGACACAGTTCTCAAGGAACTCGCTCAAATAGAAGCTAAAATTCGCGCCAGCAGTCCTCGTTACGCTGCTTTAAAATATCCCGAACCTCTCAACTTGCAACAAATTCAACAACAGGTGCTCGATGACAACACGCTACTTTTAGAATATTCTTTGGGTGAGGAGCGCAGTTATTTGTGGGCGGTGACGAAAACTTCTTTCACCAGTTACGAACTCCCCTCTCGCACCGAGATTGAAGCCACGGCTAAGAATTTCCGCGATACTTTAACCAAAGAGACCACGAGAACCTCTCCTCAAATGGTTGCTGAATCTGCTGATCTTCTGAGCCAAACGATCCTCGCTCCGGTTGCTTCGGAGTTGGGCAACAAGCGCTTGCTAATTGTTGCGGATGGAGCCTTGCAATACATCCCTTTTGGCGCCCTTACTCTGGAAAAATCTGAAGCGCCGCTAATAGTTAAGCATGAAATTGTTAACCTGCCTTCTGCTTCAACTCTGGCTATTCTGCGGCGGGATATGGCGACTCGTCAACCGGCGCCAAAGGCGATCGCCTTGTTTGCAGATCCAGTTTTTAGCCCGGACGACGAACGGCTCAAAGGCATCAGTACATCGCCTGTAACCAAGAATCAAACTGTTGAAAATCTGCCCCTAGAAGCGCAACAATTACAGAGATCAGCCTCTGAGGCTAATATTTATTGGAAGCGCCTACCTGCCACGCGAACAGAAGCTGAGCAAATCCTGGCTTTGGTTCCTGATGATTTGGAAAAACCAGCGTTTGACTTTACTGCTAATCGTACCGCGGCAACCGATCCCGATTTATCTCAATATCGCATTGTTCATTTCGCTACCCACGGATTTGCTAATAGCAAACATCCAGAATTATCGGGATTGGTGCTTTCTTTGGTTGATGAAAAAGGCACGTTACAAAATGGCTACTTGCGACTGAATGATATTTTCAATCTCAATTTGCCGGCTGAATTGGTGGTGCTGAGCGCGTGTCAGACGGGTTTGGGAAAAGAAATTAAAGGAGAAGGGTTGGTCGGTTTGACAAGAGGGTTTATGTATGCCGGCGCGCCGCGCGTGGTGGTTTCTCTGTGGAGTGTTGACGACGAAGTAACTTCTGACCTGATGACACGATTTTACAAAAAAATGCTCCAAGATAAATTGGCGCCTGCTGCGGCACTGCGATCGGCGCAAATCGAAGTGCTACAGCTTTCACAATGGCAATCTCCTTATTATTGGGCTGCTTTTGGGTTGCAAGGAGAATGGAATTGAGTGCGCCACTGCGTGGGTATGTCGGTTGTGGTCGGAGTTTTTTCCTGTGGTTTTTTGCACCATTTTAGGCTGGTAAAAATCATATCAAATCCGGTTGCAGGGGAGCCCCTACAAAAATCGCGGTCGATCGACCGGAAACGATATTATTCGTTTCCATTGGCGGCCAAAAACCAAAGCTATATGATCGGGAGTGCAACCCGAATTGATATTACTGATGACTGATGACTGATGACTGATGACTACAGACGGCGGACTGTTTAAAATCCAAAACTCCGCTTGCCATCCGGCTTCACAGTAAGCCAATTGGTCTTTGCCATTGCCAGTTGTTCCTCAGAAACTGTAGCGTTAGTAAGATTCGCCCCGCACAAATTTGCTCCCCGCAAATTTGCCTTTGTCAAATAAGCCCCCGTCAAGTCAGCGCCTCGGAAATCGGCCCCTTCAAAATTGGCAGTGCTGCAATAAGCCTCAGTCAAGTTAGCATCTCGCAAATTCGCCTGAATTAACCTCGCGTGACCCAAATTCGCCCCCGACAAATCCGCTGCTTGCAAATTTGCCTTCACCAACTTAGCCTGATAAAAATTTCCCCCCGCTAACTGCGCTTTTTGCAATTGCAAACCCGACAGTTCGCAGTCAGCAAAATCGCGCTTGCCTTTAAAATACGCCGCTCGCAAGCTGTTGGTGTCCCACTTCACAAAAGCTTTCGTTACCTTTGACGCTGCTAAATTGCCGCTAGAAGGTGCAACCGTTCCGAAAGTTCTCCCGGACTCAGCCAGAGTCCGGGAAACTCTGGGCTGGATACCCGTGTTCCGGGATTGGGTGAATGAAGTTTTATCGGTGCGGGTTTGCATCGATCGCAAATCTTGACCGATCTTGGTCTGGGGCGAAGGCCACGAAGTAGCCTCACCGTTAAATATCGTCGGTTCTTCAACTGTGCGGCTAGAACCGTTGAATTGAGTTGCCAAGCCATCCATAAGACTTGGGTCTTCAAATTCGCCAGAGAGAGCTCTGATCACATCTCCCGCCGATTGGAAGCGGTGCCCAACCATCGGCTTGAGCATTTTATGGAGAATCCGCGCAAAATGTGGACTCACCTGAACGTGCGGCTGCCAAACAATTTCGCCCGTTACGGCATCGAAATCTAAATCCTTGGGCGACTTTCCTGTCAGCAAGTACAAACAAGTCATGCCCAAGGCGTAGATGTCGCTGGCAAATATCGGCCGCAGCGCCATTTGTTCCGGGGGGGCAAAACTAAATGTGCCGACTGAAAATTTCGTGTTAGCGCTTTGGTCGGCGGGGTCTAATAATATTGTTTGGCTAACTTGATCTTTTACCGCTCCGAAATCAATCAGAACTAAGTGGCCGTCTTGAACTCGGCGAATAATATTTGCGGGTTTGATGTCTCTGTGAATTACTCCTTGGCTGTGGATATATTGCACTACTGGCAGAATTTCTAATAGAAAATTTTTAACATCCGATTCGTTGAAACGGCCCGAGTGCTTGACTTCTTGTTTCAAAGTCGAGCCTCTAACATACTCTTGAACTAAGTAAAATTGCTGTTCGGTTTCAAAATAGTCTAGCAGCCTCGGTACTTGCGGGTGGTCGCCCAGTTGGCCGAGGGTTTTCGCCTCTCGCTTGAATAATTCCCGCGCCATCTCTAAAACTCGCGGCGACGAACTACTGGGTCGCAGTTGCTTGACCACGCAACTCGGTTGACCGGGCAAAGAGATGTCTTTTGCCAGAAATGTAGCTCCAAAACCTCCTTGTCCTAAGGGTTCAATGACTTGGTAGCGAGCGCGCAGCAATAACCGCGCACCGCAAGTCTGACACTGAAGAATAGAGTCAGGAGGGTTTTGAGGATGGGGACAGCCCGGATTTACGCAGTAGCTCATATTGATTGAGTTTGCCTATATTGTTCTGATCTTGTCAGCGTCGCTCGATTGCACAAATGGCCTGTTCCTGCTTCTGGTAGACATACTAATCTATCAGTTTTCGGCAGGCCGTGCCTTCGATTGCGAATTGGAATTGCACCTAAGTCTTTTAGGCCGATATCTTTTCCCTATTTTGATTATCTCGCTGGTGTGAGTTTTTTCGGTTGATTATCCTTGAAGATAGTTTAAAGACTTGCTAAAGTTGTCCTTTTTTGTGTAAAGTCTTTCTAAACTCAGGTGCTTTTTGCGTTTTTAGATGTCTCTAGCATACCTCATTCTCTGAATAAGAATGCTACTCATCCCCCAATAGACATCTACCTTTGGGCAGAGGACTGGTTTTTGCTGATGTGTACCATAACAGTCTTGACAAAATTAAATTAGTATGCTATTAAAAGCTTTCCAGAATAAATTCTGGGACTCAAAAGTCTGTGCCGACAGGCTACGACTTTTGACTAATAACGACTGAGCACGGATAACTAACTACTGACTAAATTATGCGTATATCTCTAAAGTGGCTCCGGGAATTGGTGGATGTGGGAATATCCCCGGAAGAATTAGCCGAAACCCTGACAATGGCAGGGTTTGAAGTCGAAGAAATCGAAGACCGCCGCCCGTGGGCAAGCGGTGTAGTTTTGGGCAAAATCATCGCCTGCGAACAGCATCCGAATGCAGACAAATTGAGAGTTTGTCAAGTGGATGTGGGTTCTTCAGAACCTTTGAATATTGTTTGCGGCGCACCCAACGCTAGAGCCGACATTTACGTGCCTGTCGCTGTTGTTGGCACTTATTTATCGACTATTGATTTAAAGATTAAACCTGCTAAATTGCGGGGAGTTCCTTCAGAAGGAATGATTTGTTCTCTAGCAGAATTGGGACTATCTAAAGAGTCAGCGGGGATTCATATTTTCGAGTTAGAAAATCCGGAATTGGGCAGCGATATTCGCCCGCTTTTGGGTTTAGACGACGTGATTTTAGACTTGACAGCAACTGCCAACCGGGCAGACGCTTTGAGCATGGTAGGCGTAGCGCGGGAAGTGGCGGCGCTTACTGGGGCGAGTTTGAGAATTCCCGCAGCGAATGATGTTGCGATTGAGGGTAAAGAAAGTCCTGCTTTGGCAGTAGAAATATCGGAACCGCAAGGATGCCCGATTTACATCGGCACGGCAATTGAAGGTGTGAAAATTGCTGCTTCTCCAGCTTGGTTGCAGCAGCGGTTGCAGGCGGCGGGAGTGCGGCCGATTAATAATGTGGTTGACGTGACTAATTACATTTTATTGGAGTGGGGACAACCGCTGCACGCTTTCGATCGCGATCGCCTACAATCTTTCACTGGTACTCAAGATATCAGCATTGGCGTCCGCTTTGCAAAAACAGGCGAATCCTTCAAAACTTTGGACGGACAAAACCGCAATTTGCAAGCTCAAAATCTGTTAATTACTGCTAGCGACAAACCTGTTGCTTTGGCTGGGGTAATGGGCGGTGAAGATACGGAAGTTCACGAAGGAACGCAAAATTTAGTTTTGGAAGCCGCGATTTTTGACCAGGCAACGATTCGCCGTTCTGCGCGCGCTCAAGGCTTGCGGAGCGAGGCTTCGATCCGCTACGAACGGGGGGTGAATCAGGCAGCCTTGGCGACGGCCTGCAACCGCGCTGTAGCTCTAATTTTGGAGTTGGCTGGAGGCACTGCAACGGTTCAGAAAACGGCAAGTTCCGGCGATGATTTGAGTTTTTCGCGATCGCTCGAATTGCGTTTAGACCGAGTAAATCTGGTTTTGGGGCAGTTGAAAAGAGGAGAAACGGGCGGTTCTAAATATCTGGAACCGGAAGAGGTAAAAAATATTCTGACAGCCTTGGGATGCGAAGTTGTTCCGACTGAAAAAGAACGGGTTTGGAATGTGACTGTGCCGCCTTACCGCTACCGCGATTTAGAAAGGGAAATTGATTTAATTGAGGAAGTTGCCAGACTCCACGGTTATGACAATTTCTGCGATACTTTGCCTAGCAAAACGGAACCCGGTTATCTGTCGGCAGAATATGCGGCAATTCGGAATGTGCGATCGGCTTTTCGGGCGGCCGGTTTGACCGAGTTGATGCACTATTCTTTGGTGAAAACTGAGGGAGACAATCAGGTGGTGCTGGCGAATCCGCTGTTTGTGGAGTATTCGGCTTTGCGGACAGAAATGCTGTCGGGTTTGATTGATGCTTTCCAGTACAATTTGGAACAGGGAAATGGGGCGCTAAACGGTTTTGAAGTCGGCCGCATTTTTTGGAAGGAAGAGGGCGGGCAGGATGCCCACCCCACAATTAATGGCGGGCAGGATGCCCACCCCACAATTAATGGCGGGCAGGATGCCCACCCCACAATGAAGGAAGCCGATGCAGTGGCGGGGATTATCGGCGGCGATCCGACTGTGTGGAAATGGCAGCAGGGAGGGCGCGATCGACCTTTGAGTTGGTTTGAGGCAAAAGGTATTTTGGAAAGCGCATTTCAAGAGTTGGGTTTGTCGGTGGAATATCAAAGCGATTCCTCGAATACGCGCTTGCATCCTGGCCGCACCGCTGCGTTGTCGTTAAACGGGAAACATTTAGGAGTTTTCGGACAGTTGCACCCGCAATTGCAGCAAGAAAAGGATTTGCCCGAGCAGGTTTACGTGTTTCAATTAGATTTAGCGGTGCTGTTGGGTGGATTAGGGCGATGCAGCAACTTAACTCGCAAGTTTGCGGGTTATTCGAGTTTCCCCGCTTCTGACAGAGATATTGCGTTTTTCGCACCGGTTGAAGTTCCGGTTGTTGAGATGCAGAGTGCGATGAAAAAGGCGGCGGGTAGTCTGCTGGATTCCGTGGAATTGTTCGACGAATATCGCGGCGACAACGTGCCGGCGGGACAGCGGAGTTTGGCTTTTCGGTTAGTTTACCGCGCGGGCGATCGAACTTTGAGCGAAACCGATGTCGAACCGGCACAACAAAAAGTGCGCGATGTTTTAGTAGAGAAATTCGGCGTTAGTTTGAGAAGCTAAAATAGGCCGCTACTAACCAATGGAAACCGCCAGGGAATGAATTCCCTGGCTCAAAGCTAAAGTCCTCTCAAGAGGACTAATAAGATTTACGGATTACAAGGTAAATTTGCCATTTTGAGCAAAGCGAAGAATCTCAAATTCTTGCAATAAAACCGTCTAAAGTGCATAATTTCTAACTAATGAACTCTTCAGTCCTATGCAAGAGGACTTCAGCTTTGAGGCGGGGGTTTCAACCCCTGCCGGACTCAATTTTTAACGTTAATTAAATTGACACCAACGGCCGCAACATATCCCGAACCATAAAGGAAATCTCGGGAAACTGCAAAGAAGAAATGCTCGCATCATCCCCAAGAACTACTATACTTTGATAACCATCCTGACTCGGTTCTCGCAAAACGTGGAGTTGCCGATTATTAACATCCAAAACCCAATAATCAGCAATTCCCGACTGAGCATAAATAGTCGCTTTAATCCCCAAATCTGTTCTCAGCGTAGTATCGGCAACTTCAATAATCAGATAAATTTCTGAGGGAGTTGGATGGTGGTCTTCATAGTAAAGTGGATCTGGTATAACTACAGAAATATCTGGTTCTGGTTCAGAGTAATTATTGAGCCGAACCGGGTCTTGCAGCCGCACAAAAATCTGCTCTCCTAAACGGTTATCCAGTAATATCTTCGTGCGCGCAATCGCTGCACCGTGTGCTGTTCCTTTTGCTGCCATCTTGACTATCTGTCCTGCTAGTAATTCTACTCGTTCATCTTCGTCAAGAATCCCAATTTCGGCCATACGGTGATACTCTTGAACCGTCAACAAACGAATGTCTAATAAAGTCATAGCAATCTTCTCCTATCTAAGAATCATCTCTGTTTCCCCTCTTCCTCTGCGCCCTCTGCGCCCTCTGCGGTTAATTAATCTTAATCCTTAAAATTTTCGTTAAATCCTGTTACTCCTATTGTACAATAACTTTTAAACAAATTCATCTAAGGCTCAAAACCGTGACCAAATATGTGATGTGGGGAAGTTACTGCGAAGACGTTCTCGAAAAACGCGCTCCGTTTCGAGACGCTCATTTAGCCGGATTGGCTACGCAAAAGGAATCGGGCGTATTAATTACGATCGGACCAACCAAAGATTTAACTAAAGTTTTTGCAATTTACGAAGCGGAAGATGAGGCGGCCGTGCGAGAATTAGTGGAAGCCGATCCTTATTGGGTAAATGGGGTTTGGACTGAGTACGATGTGAAAGAGTGGATTCAAGCTTTTTGAAGGGGTTAACAGGGTGAACATCTTAAGATTGGATGAAAGCGATTTAGTTCCAGTGGACTATGGCGATTTGCTGGACAAGATTTTAGAAGTTTTGCAATCGAAAAATCCGTTTAATATATCAGATGACCGCCGCCGTCTGATCGTAGATATTGATGCCATTGCTGCTGAGGTTGCAAAAATAGAAGTGCGGACGCCCTTGGGTTCCTTGGAACGTCAAGCAGATGCTGCTACGGTTAATTTTCCGCCGGAAGTTGAAGAGCGTTTTGGCAGTCAAATTACGCAGATTCAACAGTGTTTGCGGCAGCAATTAGAATCTATTTTAGGACAAAATGTTGCCATTGAAAAATTTGTAAATAGCTTAACCAGTCTTCTAGATTCTTTTAAAGGCCGCGGAAGTCAGTTGGGCTTCAAATACGATTTTGACAAAAAACATTACAATTTGCAAAAAAAGAAGCTAACTTTGGAACCATTGGGCACTGGAAGCGATTCCTTGCTCAAGTTTCACAAAGTTACTATTTCTGTCGGAAATGCAAATATTTTTCAACAAGAATTGCAAGAAGGTTTAAAAAATTATATTGATAAAAAAGCTCAGACTGAGGATGACAATGATGAACTCAATCGACTGCTTCAGGAAATGTTGAGTGATGAAACTTCTAGTTTTCATCGATTAGTGCGAATTGTCGATAAAGAAACTCTAGGTCAGCTAAAAAAAGAAGCCAAAATTACTTACTTAGAATATATTTTAGCAAACGTCAGCCCAGATAAAGCCAACGACAGAGGCTGCATTTATTTACAAGATTTGATCCGGCGCTTGCGGTTGATAGAACAGTATATCAAAGACGCTGATAAAGTTGAGGGAGACTATCTGGTTAACTATCAGGAGACTAAGATTAATTATAAAGATGTGTTTTCGCGATCGGAAGCCTTAGATGCCCTGCCCATCATTCCAATTATAGCAGGTAATCTTGGAGAAACGACAGATAACTCTGGAGGCGATCGCCAATTTGTGTTTGGTTTAAAACTAAAGTTGGGCAATCCAGTTCCATCGCACGGCGCAGATAGCGTATTTGACTACAATCTCAGTCTACTAAATCCTGACAGCCCGGAACACTTAGCCGCATTAGAGGAACCAGCCTCTCACGAAACCTTCTTTCTCAAGGTACTAAAAATAGCATTTTTATACTATTTTGTATTTGCTTCTAACAGCAATCCCCTAGATCCAAATTACAACGCAGAATCTGAACTTGATTACGATCCGATAGCCAATTTTGAGCGTAAAGTATTTCCCGTACTCAATGAATCTAACGAAGATGCAAAAAAAGAGCTGTTTCGCAATTTTATTAAAGGATTTGAGAAGTTTAATATTAAGGTAAAAATTAACAGCCTTAAAGTTTTTTTAAAAGACTTCATTAATACAAAAACTATTTTGCATCCCCGCACAGAAGCACGACACATCTTAATTGAAACAGGCATCCTCAGAAAAGTAAATAATACTTTGACAACGGGTAAATTTTTCAAAGAAGTAGTGCAGCGCAATCCCAAGGAAACGCTTCAGTATATTTCCGTGGGACAGCCGAATGTCAGCCCAGAAGCTATTTGTCAATTGCCAGTCAATATTACCATTGAAGATATTCGCTATTTCTCAACTGATGAATTCCAAAGTTTTAGCATGGAATACAACATCAAAGGTATCCAGGCTTTGCCTATACTTTCGGTTCCGAATGCCAAGCGTTCTCAAGAAATTTTAAATGAAAATTTTAAGGGTAAATTAGTTGTGTTTCCCTACGAATACCGACGCTTAGATAGCCAAGGAGGTTTGAAACAAGAAGCAGCTTTTGTTTACAAGTTTGCGGTTTTGCTGCTGTCGTATATTTGCTTGCGAATCTTGTTGAAAAAATTACCAAATAATACATTCGTGCCGATAGTGAGAATTCACGAAGGCGACCACGATCATCCTTTCCCTTCGGAAAAATTTATGGGGCATCTTTCCAAAACATTATCTCACATTTTGAGTGAAAATCACCGAACAAACTCCCAGGGATTCCGTATCAGGGGCACTTTGAGTGCTTTTAAAATCAGAAACGGTTTGAGTTCGCTGTATTCAATACTTCCTAAAAAGTTTCGATTTAACAAACTACAGCTATCTCCAGAATTGGAGAATTTAGCGATTATTGCAGTATCTACAAGAGACAGCGATGCGAGAAAAGGTAGGGGCGATAATCGCGCATCAAGAAAAGCCTGTTTGCTGGGCGAAGTTACCGGAATCAGGCGCTACGAAGACGAAACTATTCAAGTCGGATTGCTGAAAACTTTCTCCGCAAATTATAGCCTCGAGCATCTTTATACTCAGCCATCAATTCTCGAAGATATTGTCAGCCAGTTATACAAGCGAGGATATAGAAATTTTCTGTATATTTCGCAAGCACCTTATATGAGTACGCTGCACATTACTAAAAATGATGAAGACGAGAAATTGTTTTTCATGTCGAAAGATATCATCCGCACCTTGAAAGGAGAGCGACAAGATATTAGAATTTATCCGGTATTCCTGGATAAATACTACGTTTACAGTCCCCAAAAGCATCGGGGAGAATCTTTTTATATTCAAGATACAGCGGAACTTGCTAACTTATTTGCAGATCCGAGCAAGCAAGCCGCGATGTTTTTCAATCTGTTTAATGGGATTAAAGTGGAACAAGGGGAAAAGAATTTTTACAATGGGGTAATTTCATATTCGACACTGTTGAATATTTACGAGGGAATTATCGACGATAAAAATATTCGCCAAGGCTTAATTTATGATAGTGAAATCAAAGATACTTTATTGAACTATTTGACACTTTTTCACTTTTCTAAGTACGAAGCACGCCAACAAATTAGCTTGAAACTCGATCCGTTCGATCGCATTATTGGCGAGTCATCCGTTGGTGCTTTATCTGAATTTAGTCACGCGGGTGGAAGTGCTACTTTTAATTCGTTGGCATTTTTGAACAAGGTAAGAGAAGTGTTAAATGTAGCCGATTGAGGTCTAAAATAATGATAGCAGCAAACTTCGGTCGCCTCTTTGAAGTAGGATTTAATATTGGGATTCTGACTTGCATTCAGCAGCATAAAATCTCTCACAATTTCGGCGATTCTTACCGCCTAGATTTGCAGCAGATTGAGTTTTCCAAGATGGTAGCCGAAATTATCAATTCGCATAACATTCCAAGCAGTTTGAACATTAAAATAGTTGAAAAATGGAGCTTATTTTATCTACAAAAAGGCTTTTTGGGCGGCTTAAATTTTTTCCGGGAGTACCTGAAAGCTATTGGTGGAAAACCACAGCATTTAAAAATTTTGTACTATCAGTGCAGTTTTACTAAAACTAACAGCATTGGAACTTATGCTAAAAAGGATGAAGAAGGTTTTAAAGAAGTTTTACTGCAACTCAAATCCCTGAAACCTAGTTTATCAGCTTCTGATATTAATTTGTACATCAATCGCTACTCAAAAACGGGTGAATTCCTGTGGGCGGATACGCTTTTGCTGCTACAGAAAGGTAAGAATTTTAGAATTTTGTGTGTTGATTTGTCTGTGTTTTCTCCGGCTGCTGCTGAAGTGCCTGATTTACATGAAGTTGAGGTGATGCGGAAACTGTTGGGGAGAGAAATTAGCTATTTGCGATCGAAAAGTGTGTTTTCTAATTTGGGAATTGATACCAGCACTTTAGGAATTGATTTTTCACAAGAGTTGCAAGACTATTTTAAAGCTTTTAATTATCAGGATAAGGAAACCACTAAGTTAATTCAAGCTGGTAGCTACACTCACAGTTTCTATAATTTTTTGCAAAAAACAGGTATACTTTCAAGCAATGCAGAGGTATTGTTTAATGTAGTCGGTTATAGCGATCGCACTATTAATGCCATTTCCATTAAAAAAGACAAAATTAACTTTTTGTCAACTTGTTCACAAATATACCAAAATAAAGATACATATAAAGATATTAGCATTGCTCGGAGCGAAGTTTTCAAAATTATCCAAATCAACGCGGCTCACAGTTTTAAAGAAGGCAGGAAGTTTGTTGATGATTTGTTAGCAATCGGGAAAGATGCTAGTTTTATATCTCATACTGAGCGGATTGAGGGTTTTGCTAATTCCATCGATATTATATCAGATCAACTGGCAGATGATTTGCAAGTCGATCGCGGATCGCATCTGAGAAATGCTCACGCTCAATTGATTGTGAAAGCACTGGAATCTGATGAAACTTACGTTTTTTTGACTGGGAATCCGGGAATTGGTAAAACAACTGCGATCGCCCAATTTCTCAAAAACCATATTAACGACGGTTTCCTATTTTTCTACGTCAGTCCCCGCAAGCAAGTAAACTTAGATATTATCGAGAAATTCAAAGACAAAACAACAGGATTGCTGTGCGACAATCGCCTTTTTTCTATTAACACAAACTCTGATATTATTGCCAGCAACGGGGGACGGCGTACCATTAAGTACCAATCAAATAATCGCAATGACGATTTCACAGAAAAAACAGTTCGTTTCCTCAAAGACAATCCAGAAAATCAGAGAAGAGAATATCACCAGCGGCAAATTGAAAGAAAAGGGGAAACCGTACTTCAACCAACCAATATCAAAACTCTGGGAGTGCTAAACAGCACTTGCGATGCTGTTTATGCCCTGATTAATAATGGTGAAATTTCTAATAATATTATCGCCACGGTTTCTATCCAGTCTTTGAAAGCAACTGAAAACGGAGAAAATACTCTAAAACACTTTGCAAAGATATTTCAAGATGTTGTCAATAAACGGACAGGAAAAGTTGTTGCTGCTAAGATGCAGGAAATATCCCGCAGGATTAAACACTTCTTCATCATGATAGATGAAGTCACAGGAGATGATGGGGGTGTGGAGTTTTTGTCAGGAATTACGGAAATTGTCCAAGATTATGAGTTGGCGGATAAGCGGCACGGTTTTAATACTAAAATTATTGTAGCAGATGCTTCAATTGTTGACCCCGATGTCATCAAACAGCACTTAAGCGATACCTCGCCGGAACCGGATAAAATTTATTTCAAAAATGTAGATAAAAATGCTCATAAAATCCCGCCTTTGCAAGTCATACCCTTTGAATTTAAACGGTTAGCGGCTAAAGTTATCAATGCCAATTCCTATCCTGCGAGCAGTTTGGATATAACTTACAAGATATTTGTAGAAGCTGTAAAATACCAAGAAGATACTTCTTTAAAACCCCATAATAATTTAGTTAAATCAGTACAATCGGAAATAGTTGCAGACATCGATCGCATATTGGCACAGCCTGGTGTGGAACAAATTATAGTATACATTCAGAACAAGCAAAGATTAACTGAATTAATTACGAAAATTAGAGATTGTCGCGAAAAGTTTGAGCAGTTTACCGATTACCTGGAAATTCACGCGAATATCTCGGAAGAAGAGAAAGAAAAAATACAGGAATTCAAAAATACAGCTAAAGTAATCTTTATGACTGCATCGGGAAGTCGTGGACTTTCTTTCCCAAAAACTAAGCATATTTTAGTGGATATTCCCCGCTTTCAGATTGAGAAAAATCTGATGGAAGTGATACAGGTGATTTATCGGGGACGCGGGGAAGATGAGAACGGTAAAACCCTTGATGGTGAAGACAAACAATTGGTTTTTTATCTATCTGATACCGCAGTTTATTACGCTGATGATGCGGAACTTTCCCTCCAAGAAAGCAAGTTAAGTTTGTTGAATTTATTGCTAATTCTCAAGACGGCGGTGATGACGCGAATTTCGGGATACGGTTATTTAGGTAGGGAAAAGTTTTTGATGATTCCCATCGGCGGTAAGTCGGTTTCCGCAGTGGGGGATACTTTTAGCAGCAAAATGGCGGCTCTAATTAAGACATTAAAAAGCGAAAGCCAGCGAGGAAATAAGTTGTTTAAGGAGGTTTATATGAGCCTGGAACAGCTTTTGAGTCGCGGGGATTATGTTTTGAAAAATTCTGATAAGTCCCGTCAAAGGGGCAATTCCTATCTGGAAATGCGGGAGAATTTTAATCGTAAGTTTTTGGAAAAGTGCAATCCTCTTGATGGTTTGCTGAGCTATGATAATTTAGAGATCGGTCATGTTTGCGGTAGTTTGTTGATAGTACCTCTAGCCGATCGCACTTTGGTAGAAACATACCAGATGTCGCTGCATCGAGAAATTAAGCAATGTCTAGAGAAGGAGTTGCTGGACAAAATGTATCGGATTAGGGATAGCGATTCGTCCCCGGAGAATGTAATATCGGCTATAACAGGAGGTGCGATCGAGCTTTTGCAATTTCTCAACAGCGATGTCGAGAAAACTCAGTATTTTGAAGAGCAGAGTCAGCAGTTCGATCGCTATTATGCCATACCGCTGTTTGCCTTCGTTAGCGGGGAGGAAATGCAGGAGTATTTTGCTGACAGCAAGCTGGAAGAACCGGAAGACAGGCGGTTTCGGGATATTTTGTCGGCTTGCGTGCGATCGATCTACCCTGTAGATAGTGTAATGCCGATCGGACACAAGTATCGAGATTTCCCGTTTATCGTGTTTAGAAGCTACAGTTTAGAACAAAGCCGAGAAAAGATTTTTACACATAAATATCTTTTGAGTTCCAACGAATTGAACGTGCTTAATTTAATTTTGTCAAAACAGATAAACTAGACCTCTTGCATTCCCAAGCTTTCAATTCCTTCAACAATCTGCGTTAATCTGTGTTTATCTGCCTGACATCTGCGGTTTCTCGATCGAAGACTTCTGCAATCTTCTCTACTGAAACTTGTAGGGTGCGTCATACAATTTTAGATTTTAGATTTTAGATTTTAGATTGGGAATCAAGGATGACTATCGGGGTTTTGAGTTTACCTACAGTTGCATTCTTGTTGGAAACGGCTATCAGTTAGCTGTCACCCTATCCGCACACAGAAAATAAAACTTTTGTGACGCACCCTACTTGCTAATTGCTAGCTTCAAACGGCGTGTATTTCCCACCCAAAGCTTCGACGATGGTGCGAGTATTAGCCGACATCATTTTCACGTAAGAATCGCCCTCGCTTCCGGCCGCCCCAATCGAATCCGAATAAAGTTGCTGCGCTGCCAATTTCACCCCCGCTTCCTCCGCTACAGTTTTAATCAGTTGCGGGTTAATTGTAGTCTCCGCAAAAATAGCAGGCACTCCCGCAGCTTTCACCGATTCTACTAACTTTTGCACCGTTTGAGCGCTCGGTTGTTCCTCCGTACTAATCCCGATCAAACTGTCAGCAATTCCCAAGCCGTAAATGCGGCTGTAATATTGAAAAGCATCGTGAGTTGTTACTAATTTGCGCTTGTTTTCTGGAATAGTTTTAATCTCTTGTTCGATCCAACTATCCAAACGTTTTAACTCTTCAGTAAGTTTCACAGCATTCTGCGTAAACTTCTCCCGATCTTCCGGCGAGAGTTCGATTAACGCATCCCGAATTGCTTCCACCATTTGAACTACATTTTTCACATTTCCCCAAACGTGCGGATCTGGTACGGTATTGCCTTCTTTATTCAGTAGCAAAGGCTTGACAACTTCCCCCACTGCTAATTTCCGTGCCTTAATTCCGGCGGCATTCATCATCCTAATTAATCCCGGTTCCAAATTGTAACCGTTATACAAAATTAAGTTAGCTTGTTCTAAAGCTTGAGAATCTTTTGGCACCGGTTCGTAAACGTGAGGATCGGTTCCCGGCTGCAAAATTCCTGTTAGCTGAATTTCGCCTCCCGCTACTCGATCGGTCAAATCCTCAATAATTGTGCTGGTAGCAACTACCTTGGGTTTAGCATCTGCCTCTGCAGATAGGCGATCGCCCTGGGTTTGAGCACAACTAAATAAACCCACAGTCAAAATGCCGCAGGCAATAGTTCTAATCCAAAATACCTTGGACTTGTCCAATCCAGGGGCGGCGGTTTCAATCCCCGACTCACCGCGAAACTTCCCTTGATCGGATTTTTTCACAATTGCCGTCGGTTTTAATTCACATCTGACACCATTCTCAATAAGTCTTGGACGGGCGGGCTCGATGCCCACCCCATAATAAAAGTCATTCTTCGCTTCACGGGCATCTTGCCCGTTCTTGACGGGCTCGATGCCCACCCCATAATAAAAGTCATTCTTCGCTTCACGGGCATCTTGCCTGTTATTGAGAATTGTGTCAGATATCAGAAGTTTTAACCGACTTGAGATTTTCGCCACCAAACCTATGGTTTGAGGGGTTTTGAGCTTGCACTGTCCCATGATCTACCTCTCCTGCGTTCCAGATTATTCCTATTTACCGATGATTTCATATTCTTTTCATTTTTACAGTAAACTTAAGAAAAAGCAGATAGAGTCACCCCCATGAATACCGCCGCCTGGTCCAACGAGAATCATTGGTCTCAAATGGTTTGCCACCTCAAAGACGCCGCTACCGACACAGAAATTATCAGTGTTCAGCACTTAGCAGTAAACTACCGCACGGTAGAAGCACTCAGAGATATCAGTCTTTCTGTCAAACCGGGAAGGCTGACGGGTATTATTGGCCCCAACGGTGCGGGCAAAAGCACGCTGATCAAAGCAATGTTGGGCTTAATTCCCGCAAATCGCGGCACTGTTACCTGGGGCGAAGAAGCGATCGCCGATCGACTCGAAACAGTAGCTTACGTGCCCCAGCGATCGCAAATTGACTGGAACTATCCCGCCACCGTTTGGGATGTCGTGATGATGGGAAGAGTCAGAAAAGCCGGGTGGTTTCGCCGCTTCTCGGCAGCTAGCCGCCGCACTGCCTCCGATGCCTTAGAAAGAGTAGGCATGAGTGCTTACAAAGATAGACCGATCGGACAACTTTCCGGCGGACAGCAACAGCGAGTATTTCTAGCTAGAGCCTTAGCCCAAGAAGCCGCTATTTTCTGCTTTGACGAGCCGTTTGTCGGCGTTGACCAAAAAACTCAAAATATCATTTTTGACATCTTCGACCAGCTAGCAAATGCCGGGAAAATCGTCTTAGTAGTCAACCACGACTTAGGCGAATCAATCACCAATTTCGATGATTTAATTTTGCTCAATACAGAATTGATTGCCGCTGGTTCCCGCCAAGAAGTGCTAACCCAAGAAAACCTTTACCGCGCCTACGGCGGACAAGTAATGTTTTTTGCCGGACAAGCAGCTTGATTAGCCAGCATTCAATCGATTTTAGATTTTAGATTTTAGATTTTAGATTACCCCACGGATAAATGCGGGGGCTTGAGGATTTTCGATTTTCGATTGATTCCACGGATAAATCACGTGGCGGGTACTATCAAGAAATTCTTGGTCATTAATCTAGGAGTTACACTCTTGAAACCGGTTTTTTTGATAATCTTGAATTGGGCAACGATAAATCTCGGATCGAACTCACATCTTGCACCATTCTTAAGAACAGGCAAGATGCCTGTGAAGCGAAGAGTGAATTTTCTCGCTTCACAGGCGCACCATTCTCGCTTAACAGGCTTTCCGGCCTGTTCCACAGAGTGAATTTTATTGTGGAACAGGCCGGAAAGCCTGTTCCTAAAAAGCTTATGGAGAATGGTGCAACATCTCAGCTCAAACCGGGTTAGTTTGGTTGTTATCCATTAGTTAGCTGTGATTTGATAATTTTATGATACAAACCTTAATTGAGCCGTTACAGTACGGATTCATGCAGCGATCGCTCGTAATTGCCATTCTCGTCGGCATCGTCTGCGCGATCGTCGGCAGCTACCTAATGGTACAGCGGCTGGCCTTGCTCGGAGACGCCATCAGCCACTCGGTTTTGCCGGGATTAGCGATCGCATTTATCCTCGGGGCAAACATCTTTGTCGGCGCGTTCATTGCCGGAGTTTTGAGTACAGTCATCATAGCTTGGATCAAAACTCGATCGACAATCAAAGAAGACGCGGCAATGGGCATCGTATTTTCGGCATTCTTCGCCCTCGGCATCACCCTAATTACGATCGTCCAAAAAGACAACAAAATCGACCTCAACCACTTTCTTTTCGGCAATATCCTCGGCGTTACTGCCGAAGATGCGATCGACACAGCCGTCATAGTCGCCGTAGTCTTATTAGTTGTAGTATTCTTTTACAAAGAACTGCTATTTTACACATTCGATCCATTAGGAGCGCAAGCCACAGGTTTGCCAGTAAACCTGCTCAACTTCGGACTGATGGTACTCATCGCCCTCACAATAGTTGCCAGCCTCAAAGCCGTTGGCGTAGTGCTAGTCTTGTCCCTATTAATTACACCCGCAAGTACCGCCTATCTCCTAGTCACTCGCCTGCACCAAGTAATGATTTTAGGCGCAATAATCGGAGTTATTTCCAGCATTAGCGGAATGTATCTCAGCTACTTTTATAACTTACCATCTGGCCCCGCAATAGTTTTAGTTGCATCTGGATTATTTGTGCTATCATTGCTGTTCAGTCCCACTCAAGGAATCCTCACCCACCCACGCACACACTCCGGCCAAATTCCTCCAATATGGCGGGAATTAAAAAATTTAACCAAAGGCCGATAACAATGAAGTTTCTAGTAACACTTCAGCGACGCCACAGCAATTTTCCCTAAAAATCTGCGTTAATCCCCGTGCATCTGCGGTTCAAAAAAGCTTCTCCAATTAATCCGCCTAACTGCGAATCGCCTGCAGCATCCCGATGTTGTCAAAAGAGTTTTTTTATTGGAGTGCGAGAAAGCAAAAATGAGAGGCTGTCGCAGCGGGCGATCGCAACTGCGAACAATTGCTCCAAAAAACAGTACAATAACAAAAGTTAAATTTTCACGCAAACAGAGCTACTCAGTTAAAAAACATGACAGTCAAAGTAGGAGACACCGCACCAGATTTTACCTTACCATCTCAAACTGGCACATCAGTCAGCCTCAAAGATTTTAAAGGGAAAAAAAACGTCATAGTCTACTTTTACCCCAAAGACGACACACCCGGATGCACCACCCAAGCTTGCGCTTTTCGAGATAGCTACGAAGTCTTCAAAGACGCAGGTGCAGAAGTCATAGGAATTAGCGAAGATTCGCAACAATCGCACCAGCAATTTGCCGCCAAATATCAGCTACCCTTTACACTGCTAAGCGATACTGGCAACAAAGTGCGGCAATTGTACGGCGTTCCAGCTACCCTGTGGATTATGCCCGGTAGAGTAACTTATGTCATTGACAAAGAAGGCGTTGTCAAGCATATTTTTGACTCGATGTTAGACTTCAAAGCACACGTTGCAGAAGCACTCAAAACTTTAGAAACCATCAAAAGTTAGATGGATTTGCTTAAATATATTGTTGGTAGTGAGGACGAAAGTCCTCATTATCTAAAAAACCAAGAAAAAACTAAATTCCTGACTGCAAACTAAGGATTTTTAGTGAGGAAGAAAGTTCTGAGACTAGAGATTTTCCCGTACCCAATTTTTAAAAGCTTGAATAGCGTGGGTTCTGCCAGCAACTTGACTCTGCTGAGTGTACTGATTCACCAGTTCGACAACCGGGATATCGGGGAAAGTGGGACTCACATCAGACTCAATATATTGTTCGGCTTGCAAAACGTTGATTTGTAGCCCTCGCCGTGCGTATCGCCACAGTTCCGGTACTCCTAGAATTTGATAATTATCCAACTGCGTGCGAGAGGTCAGATCGATTTCTACAGCTAAGTCTGGGGGCGGATCGACACTCATATCGAGGCGATTTTTACCGATAACGGCTGCTTGATTTTGAATGTAAAAACAGGTATCCGGTTCGACAGCCTGACTCATGCGTTCATTTTTCAAAGTTGTCGAACCCAACGACTCAAATGCTATTTGTCGTGTTTCCAACAAAATTTTTACCATGTCGCCAATAATTTCTTTGGCTTTTTCATGTTCGGGCAGAGGAACCATAATTTCTAAGCGTCCGTTACTATAGGAAAGTCGGGAAGCACGACGTTCTCCTAATTCCGCCAAAATACTTTCAAATTGTTGCCAGTTCACATCCTCAACCAGTAATTGCTGACCCGGTTGAATCTTCAATTGTCTTAATTCCAATAGCATAATTGTGCGTCCATTTTCTCTAGGAAATATCGCCCCAGTCCTGACTGCGAATCATTATCTTAAAAAACCAAGAAAAAACTAAAGTCCTTACTACGAACCACGAGTTTGTAGTAAGGACTTTAGTCCTTTTTTGCTAACGGCTTGCCGCCATTAACAATTAGCTGTCAGCCATTATCTAGCTTTTCCCAACACTCGATTTTTCAGGTGCAGCGCTTTCGGCAGTTTTGCCATTTTTGCTATTACCGTTACCGTTGCTGTGGCGGGGTTGAATGACTCCATAGCCGCCGTGACTCTTGCGTTCGTAGAGCACGTTAATTTCGCCTGTTTCCGCATTGCGGAACATATAGAAATCGTGATCGATAATCTGCAATTGTTCCAAAGCTTCTTTCACAGTCATTGGAGGCATGGCAAAATACTTCGTCCGCACTACCTCAGCAGGAAGTTCGGGAGTTCGATCGCCAATCAGATCTGCTACTACAGGATGTTCCTCAACTGCCGTAACTGTTTTAACACTATTCTGGGTCTTGTTGTCGTGGCGTTTTTCCTTAAATTTCCGCAGTTGACGAGCTATCTTATCGGCAACCAAATCTATGCTGGCATAAAGGCTTTCCGTGCTTTCCTCAGCCCGAATCACGCTGCCGTTAGCATAAATTGTCACCTCAGCAGTCTGCTTAGGATTGATCCTGGGGTTGCGAGCCACCGATAGATGTATGTCCACTTCAGTAGTCAAAGTTTGAAAATGGCTAACTGCCTTTTCAATCTTTTGATTGACGTACTCGCGAATCGCATCGGTGATTTCTATATTCTTACCCTGGATAACAAGCTTCATAGAGCTCCCTCCCTTCTGTAACTTGGGTATAGTTTATACAATAGCACTATGTATTCTAGAAAACACTTATCTTCCAAATCTTTTATTATATGTTGACAATTCTTGATTTTAATGACGCACATATTCAGTAAAAACACTCTTGATTTTTTTCATGATTTCCCCTCTAATCCCTCAACCGCTAAATGCACAACCCTGCTTGCTCCTCGATTGCGGACAAGTTCCCTACTCCCAAGCTTGGGAAATCCAGCAAAAACTCGTGCAAGAACGCCGCGACCAACCAGATTTGCCAGATGTCCTGATTTTGCTGGAACATCCGCCGGTTTACACTTTGGGCATGGGAGCAAAGCTGGAATTTCTAAAATTTGACCCAAATCAAACTGGGCCGGAACTGCACCGAGTTGAGCGGGGCGGCGAGGTGACTTACCACTGTCCGGGCCAATTGGTGGGGTATCCGATTTTAAATTTGCGACGCCACCAGCAAGATTTGCACTGGTATTTGCGGCAGTTGGAGGAAGTGCTGCTGGGAGTGTTGGAAGTTTGCGGGTTGAAGGGTTCGCGGGTTCCCGGTATGACTGGGGTTTGGGTGGATGGGTACAAGGTAGGTGCGATCGGCATTAAAGTCAGCCGCTGGATTACGATGCACGGTTTTGCTTTAAATGTTTGTCCGGATCTGGCCGGTTTTGGGCAAATTGTACCTTGCGGGATTCCCGATCGACCTGTTGGGAGTTTAGAACAGTTTATCCCCGGAATTGAGGTCGATCGAGTTAGGGCGATCGTGGCGGCTGAATTTGCAGAAGTTTTTGGAGTGGAAATAGTGCGATCGAATGTGTAGGGTGCGTCGCTGTCAACCTTACTACTAACGATCGCAGTGCGATGCTCTTAAATTATCAGAAACATCAGGCTTAATTCTCCACCCAATCAATTAAAAACTCCAGACTAAGGATGCTAAATATCGCATCGAATTAACGCGGCGGTGTTTGCCAGACTTGGGGGTATTATACAGATAATTTTAACGGTCTGTACTTACTGACTCAAGAATTGAGCGAATTGGTGTATGATTCGCGATCGCGGGCTTCTCTAACCTTAGAGAGAAGCAAGACCCATGCAGAAATACGTCCTAAGAGTTTCGCGATCGCCCCTAGCGTCAGATAAGATTCTTGTTAATTATTATTTCGCTCCGGTCAGGAGAAAAAATTTATGGCAGATATGTCCGGTCAAGACCCCTCGGAAATTAAAATGGCGACGGTTGATGAAGAAGAAAAAGGCGCAACGTTTAGCGGTACGGTCATCCTTGCTATCGATGTCGAGGGTGGGGAAGTCCTTTTCTTCAAAGACTTTTTGATTGAAGATTACAAAGGCGAACTCACCGCTTATCTGGCAACAGATGGCAATATAACGAAAAGCATTGATTTAGGCGAACTCAAACATAACAGCGGCAGCTTTAAACTGCCAATTCCGCTGGGGACGGATACATCACCATACAATACTGTCGTGCTGCGCGACAAAAAAAGCAAGAAAAAAATTGTGACGATCGATCTGTAAAATTTGCAATTTAGCTCGCAGTTCAGCCAAATTCGTTAGCGCAGCCCTCGAAGAGGATCGCCCTTTTTTTCCTGAAGTACGCGCGTGCGAAGCTATCCCGTAGGGAATCGCTCTTAAATTAAGGTGCGTCACTTTCGATCGAACTGTCGAATTGTAAAGCGATGCACCCTAATTTTTAAAATGGAATCGGATCGTAATCGGGATTTTCCGGTTCGTTAGATGAACCCGACGGGCGATCGGACTCAGAAGGTGAAGACTGATGCGAGTTCCAATCCGAACTAGACGTGCGGTTAGGGCCGCTTGGAGCGCTATTAGAAGTGCGGTTCCGCGACCCTAAAGGCACTACATTGCTCGGCACATTAGCCGGGGCGCTGTCGCGAATTTGAGCCTGTTCGGGGGCGGTTCTAGTTGCGGGAGCCGAACTCATGGCATCGGCGCCGACACTGTAAATCCTTTGAGCTGTCAGTTCAGCGCGCTTTTCTTTCATACCGTCTCTTTCGATCGTATTCATGCTCAGCCGCCCCTCAATAATCACGCGATCGCCCTCGCGATATTTCTCGTGAATTTCTTGAGCAAAATTTCCCCATCCTATCACCTTCAAATGTTCGGGCGGATCTTCGGGTTTTGGGCCGGGAAACTGCACCAACATCTCAGCGATTTGAAGTTGACTGTCAGGAGTATAACGGAGTTGCGGTTGTTGAATTATTTCCGCCATCAAAATGCAGCTATTCATCTGTTATCTGTGCGTAATTGGGAATTGGATGTTGAAGGAAGAAGGAAGAAGGAAGAAGGAAAAAATAGCTACCCGTGTACAGATGACTTGCGCGTCTTGCTTTTGGGAATTGCCAATTGCAAATTGGTAATTGGTAATTACTGATTTTTCTGCGCTATTGGCTATTAGCTGTCACCGATTACGGATTACACGTTACCAAATTTATCTTGGCGAACCGCCGCCTCGGCTTGAGTGACAAAATCGTGAACGAGGGCGCGGTACTCCTTCAAAGTTTCAGATACCCAATCTCGATCCTCGCTGTTGGCGAAGATATGAACGGTCGGTTCACTAGCATCGGGCAAAACTAATACCCAATTGTCGTCGCTGTAGTTAAAAATCTTCACTCCATCTACTAATTCTAAACGATCGGGCGAATGAGTTTCTACTAAATGTCGCATCAGCGAACCCTTGATAGTCCAAGGACAGCGAACGCTGTAACTGCGGTGGGTGACGCGGGGAAGTTCGGCCTTGATCTGTCCGAGCGATCGCTCCTGAACCGTCATCATTTCTATCACTTTAGCAATGCAGAACATTCCGTCAAATCCGGGATGCAATTGCGGAAAAATAAAACCCATAAGGCCGCTGCCGCCCAAAACCACATTCGGGTTCCTGTTAGCTGCTTCCATCAAAGCAGTTGGGTTCGCCTTCGTGCGGATTACCTTGCTTTGATAGCGGCGGGCGATCGCCTCCACTGCAGAAGACGCATTCACCGGCACTACCACTGTACCTTTGGGATGAGAAGTCAGCATCAAATTTACCATCAACGCCGTCAGCATTTCCCCGCGAATCGCTATCCCAGACTCATCTACCAAAATGAGCTGTTCGCCGTTAGCCGACACCTGCACTCCAAAATTAGCGCTGAGTGCTTTCACCACCCGGCCGAGTTGGTCGAGCAAATATTCGCGTTCCCCGTTGCTTAGAGAAGTCTGCTTGAGACTGGCATTGAGCACCACTGCATCGCAGCCGAACTTGGCGAGCATTTGCGGCAAAATTGCTCCAGAAACCGCATAAACGTAATCGATTACTACCTTAGAATTGCTGTAGCGTATTGCCTCAACATTCATCTGCCGCTCAAAAATACGGTTGTAAACCTCGAGAGCTTGGTTAAAGTACGTCATCTCTCCAATTTCCGGAATTAGAGCCCGCCGCAAATCTTCCTTAAAATAAGCGCCCTCGATTTTTTTCTCAACAGCTTTAGTAATATTGATGCCTTTGATATCGAAGAATTCAATTAAAATGTGGTCGGACCGATCGGGCGAAATGCGAACGTGAATGCCGCCAGCAATCGACAGCGTAGACGAAACCGTGCGCGCGATCGGAATTGCCGTCGATTCCAAATTGATCACATTAATTCCCACCGACATCAAACCCGCAATCAAAGACCTCGAAACCATGCGCGAAATGCTCCGCTGGTCGCGAGAAACCGATACCGAAGTCCCGGGTTTCAAAGTCGAGCCGTAAGCCGCGCCCAATTTCACTGCAAATTCGGGGGTAACATCCACATTTGCCAGTCCTTGAACGCCGCGCTGACCGAACAAATTCCGCTTAGCTTGTTCTCCCCAAATTAAATTTTGATTTAACAGAGCGCCGGATTCAATATTTTTGCTCGGCCAGACGCGCACGCTTGGCCCCACTTGTGCTTCTTCTCCCACGATGGACATTGAACCGACGACAGCACCTTCGAGGACGTGAGCGCGCCTGTCTACGCGGGTACTCCGGCAAATCACGCAGGCCCTAAGATGAGCGTCTTCGCCGACAATTGCTCCGTTCCAGACGATGGGACGTTTGAGATTAGCGTCGGCCCCGACAGTCACGTTATCTCCGATCACTGTACCGGCATCGATTTTAACTCGGGCTCCTATCCGGCAATTGTTGCCGATCATGGCCGGTACTTCGACGATCGCGCTATCGTCAATAAAAGTATTCTGACCTACCCAAAGTCCCGATCGAACTTGATTGTAGTAGCTCAAATCCAGTTTGACCTTTCCCCGCAGCGCGTCGTACTGAGATTCCCGGTAAACATCTAGCTGGCCGACATCGCACCAGTAACCCTCGGCGATGTAGCCGTACATCGGCTCGTTTTTTTCCAGTAGCAGGGGAAACAAGTCTTTCGAGAAGTCGCACTCCTGATTGGCCGGCAGGTAATCCAAGACCTCGGGTTCTAAAATGTAGGTACCGATATTGACGGTATCGGAGAAAATTTCGCTGCTAGAAGGCTTTTCCAGAAAGCGACTGATGCGGTAATTTTCCTCGGTAATCACGACCCCGAATTCCATCGGGTTGGGAACGCGAGTTAAAATTAACGTGGCTTTGGATTGCTTGCTGCGGTGAAATTCGATCGCTGCCGTTAAGTCGAAGTCTGTAATGCTGTCGCCGCTGATGACCAGAAAAGTTCGATCGAGCAGTTCAGAAATATTTTTGACGCAACCAGCCGTACCCAGCGGTTGGTCTTCCTCCACAGCGTAAGTCATTTGAACGCCAAACTCTGCCCCGTCAGTAAAATATTCGCGCATGACATCGGGAAGGTAGTGCAGCGTCGCAATAATTTCCGTAATCTGATGCCTTTTTAGCAAATTAATAATGTGTTCTGCGATCGGGCGATTGAGAATCGGCACCATCGGTTTGGGCAAATCGCACGTCAGGGGTCTGAGCCTCGTTCCCGATCCCCCAGCCATCAGCACTGCACGCATAAAATCCTCCTTACTTAAAAAGCTCTCTACCGCTATTGTCCGCTAGAAAAAGTTTGCCTGCTGTAATTCGTCGGCCGCGGGCAATCAGTTCTTACTTAAATATCTTCGAGTAGTGACACGTCTGGGAAACCCGGTTCGGCCAGGCCGTCCTCCAACAGCAACCGATTTCAACCGAATTAGAACTTGCGGCATCGCACCAATCCCCCGGTCGAGCTCGGATTTGTAGGGAATGTTGGGTAATACCAGTTAAAAAAAAGAATGCAACTGTAGACCCGTGCTCGAAACCCTTCTCTCATCAGTCATTCCTAATTCTTCAATTCTTCAATTCTTCAATCGTATAAGTCCTCAGAATCCTCGACTTTTGACAGAAGCCCCTTCTTGCTTGCTCGGTGAAAGCTATTTCGGGGGTGTTATTTTTAAGTTGGTGGCCAGCGGGGATTTTGAAGTCTCTTTGTGACGTACTCCCACACTCAATCAAAGATTAGAGTGTGGGCTTCTCCTCCGAGAATTCCCGGATTCGCGTTTTATAGTGAGGCGAACGCCCAACCCCACTTTCTTTATTAGAATTCCAGAGTTCAGGTCACGAGGCATGGATGCACCACAAGAGCATTGATGCCACCTATCACTTAACTCCTTTGAAACTCTGTTGAGGCACATTGCACAATGTTGAGATGTTCCAGCAGGATTAACTTTCACGACCAACCGCCCAGCTCTTTCAGCCTTGTACGGAAGGATTTCGTTCAAGAACCCAGCTATCCCCGCATCAGCAAAACTCTTGTTCAACCCGGACTTTGCGGATTGACCATTCGGCAAAAACTTACCCGATTCATCTTGCTTGGGTTTGTTGCGTTTTGCCATATTGGAAACTTTAAGGTCTTCTACAAAGATAACCTCAGCCTTGTTGACCAACTCACCTGCAAGCTCAAAATGCCATTGTTTGCGTTGTCTAGCTACCTGTTGATGTAACTTTGCAATGCGTGACCCAAGTTTGCGACGTGCAGTAGAACCTTTTTTTCTTAGCTCTCTTTTGGTTTGCAGTTTGGCTAATTTCTCTTCGGCTTGCCGATAGAATTTAGGAGGTTCTACCATCGTGCCGTCTGAGCAGGCGACAAAATATTCCAATCCCGCATCAACGCCAATACTGTTAGTTTCAGTCGGTTCAATGTCAATAGTAGGAGTGTCAGGGACTGATGCATCTTCTAGAGTCAGTGTCGCATACCAACCATCTGCTTTGAGAGTAACCAATGCTCTCTTAATGACAAAACTGTCAGGAATAGGGCGATGTTGAATGAATTTGATTTTTCCTAGCTTGGGAAGTTCAATTCGATTCCCTTGGATGCAGTCAGACTTCACTCGCTGATAAGCGAAAGTGCGATAGCGGTTTTTGCCTTTAAATCGAGGCTTCCCGCTCCGCTTACCATTGATATCACCTTTGATAAACCGAGCAAATGCCAGGTCTACTCGCTTCACCATGTCCTGCAAGACATCGGCATGGATATTTTTGTACCATTCTCTTTCTGCCTTGAGAGACACAAGTGAGCGTTTCTGTCCGTAATACTCAGGCTGTTCCCTTGGGGATGCAATACTGCATACCAGTGGACAGGCATTAACTGAACACCTGTTCATTTCAAACCAATCAAATCTGTCTGCCAACAAAAAATTGTATTGATGCCGTAGCATATCGCGCCATTTGCTCATACGGCGTCTTTGGTCGGACGTTGGCAGTAGTTTGAACTGGTAGGCTAGTTTCATGAGACAATTGTACTGCATATTTAATGTAAATACAATCGTGAAACAAACAGAAACAACAACGTTTAGGCTTACTCCAGAAGAAAAAGAGGTTCTGGTCAAGTATTGTGAGTTAACATCTCGAACCCAAAGCGATGTGTTTAGAGAATTCCTACGAACATTACAAAAGAAATTGTCAAAGAAGGGGGTGTTGAACCCCCCTCTTTGACCCGCATTCCTCTCAACGCTGACCCTAAGAGGGTACAGCATGAGGCTCCTGCGGCTTTAGCTGAAGGTGGAATTACTACAGCTATCGGTGCGCTTGGGCGTCTGATAAATGATAGATTAAGGGTAGCGCTTTGACTAGCTGACCCAAAATCCTATCCATTGCTTAGGGGTTTTTTAAATGAGTACGTTAATTAGCTTGGCATTGCTGATCGCTTACGGTGGCGGTATTTGGAAATTTTGGAATGGTTTCGATCGCACTAATTTCGACAGAAGTTTTACAAATCGCCTGAAGCTGTCCCTGCTCTGGCCGGCGTTAATTTTTAATAAGCCTTACCGCCAAAACTTTACAAAAGCTCTCAAAGCCTCTAAAAGGTAATTCCAAAATGCATAAAAAGTCCGATCGCCCAGTAGCGGGTCAGGAGCAGACTTGGTTTGCTAAAGGAAAATCAGATAGCTGGCAAGTTTTACTGTCGCAAGTTGCTTCTCGGTTCGATCGCGAATACCGAGGAGAAGCTTTCGCTTTACCCGAAGAAGTCGAAGCAATGCCGATTTTCCTGGAATCAGTCGCAGGAACTCTCCAAGAAAAAACAGTTTCTCCCTTCTGGAAAATTGCCAAACCTCAAAAAAATCAGCGCTGTTTAGACATTGGCTGCGGAGTCAGCTTTCTGATCTACCCTTGGCGGGATTGGGAAGCATATTTTTACGGTCAAGAAATCAGCAGCGCCGCGCGAGACGCCTTAAACGCTCGCGGCCCTCAGCTCAATTCTAAGCTGTTCAAAGGCGTAGAATGGGCCCCCGCTCACCAGTTAAATTACGAAGAGGCTCTGTTCGATTTATGCCTCGCTACAGGCTTTAGCTGTTACTATCCCATAGACTATTGGAATATTGTCATGGGAGAAGTAAAGCGGGTACTAAAACCGGGCGGTCATTTTGTTTTTGATGTCCTCAACCCGAATGCTCCTCTAGCAGAAGATTGGGCAATTTTGGAAACTTATCGAGCCGGGGAAGTTTTTTTAGAGACAATAGAAGATTGGGAAAAAATGATTAAAGCTGCCGGCGCTAAGGTAGTAAAAAAGCAAAGCGGCGACTTATTCCAAATGTATAAAGTTCAATACAATTGAGAGGTTAAGGGGAATAGGTAATTAGCTTTGCAGTCAAAACTTCAATCGTCAAAAGTCCGAGTCGGGCGGACGAAAAACAACTTCATTCTTAGTGGAGAAAGTAGGGTGCGTCAGCAAGTAGAAATTAGTTGGAGAAGCAACAAATATTCAAGCTCACGCACCCTACTAACTACTAACTCACAATAGTGAAGCAAGCAGATTGGATATTATATCACATCCGGTTGCATCGGAATGATTAAACCGCGAAGGACGCGAAGCAAGAGACAGAAGAAGGTGCTGTTCTTCCTACCCTTCGGGAACGGCTTCGCCGAACGCGCTCTTTGCGTCTTCGCGGTTCATTTAATCTTACGACCTAAGAGAACTCGATCTAATACAAGTCTGAATCAAACAAAATTGATATTACCCATTCGCATAAGCTGTCGCGCATTTAAATTGCACATTCAAGCCGGGCGGGACGCCGAACCCTACTCCCCACAAGAGTTGGATGGTTTTTTGACAGACAATTTAAATGCCGCAACAGCTTACCCGATTGCCAATTACCGATGCCCAATTAATTTTCGGCAGCAGCAGGAGATGGCGCTGCTTCCGGCGATGGTGACGGCGACACTTCGGCAGCAGGAGATGGCGCTGCTTCCGGCGACGGTGACGGCGACACTTCGGCAGCAGGAGATGGCGACACTTCGGCGGCAGGAGATGGTGCTGCTTCCGGCGATGGTGACACTTCGGCGGCAGGAGATGGCGCTGCTTCGGGCGAGGGCGACACTTCCGGGGCCGGAGATGGCGCAACTTCGGGCTGCGGGGATTCTTGGGCGGGTTGCGGTTGAGGAGAAGGGGACTGTTCCGCGGCTGGCTTCGGTTCAGGAGAAGGCGACGTTTGAGTCGCGGGCTTTTGTGCGGGCGGCGACGGTTGGGCCCCTGGCTGCGGTTTGTTGGAGGGGGCCGGCGGCTTCTCAAACTGCGGTTTCACTTCAGCAGGCGCTGGGGATGGCGGCTGGCCTGTTGGTCTGGGCGCTGTGGGGGCGGGTGCTGGCCGCTGCTGGCCTGGTGGGTTGGGCCTGGTTGGGGTGGCAGGAATGCCACTGCAAACTTTTTCGTCGTACTTAAACTCGACAGCCAGTTGGTAAAGCTTGTGCGTGCTGGCTGCTGAAAATGTTAGAGAAGGGCTAATAATCGCAATTTTAGCGGTATTATCCAGAATACCGTAACCCGTGGGGACGATCGGCTGAGGCTCGGCCTTGAGCAAGCCTTGAGGGCTGACAACTGCTCCAAAAACTGCTGTTCCTTCAAGTTTTTGCGAGCAAGCTGCTGTGGGATAAGGGACGTTCACAGCAGTCGGGCTCGTCATTTCCAAGTCGGGATAAGCCTTTTTGAATTTCTCAAACAAAGAAACATAGGTATTTGCAGCCGCAAGCTGTGTCTCTCTGTCGCTGGGTAAGCTTGCACCCGGTTGGCCGGACTCTCCTAGCTGTCGCTGTGCCTCTTCAAATTGTTGTCTCTTAATTCTTTCTTCGGGAGTTTCTGCGATGAGATTCCTTTTATTCGGATCTTTTTGAGTCAATTTTGGTACTCCATCGGGTCCCACATTCCTGCCGGCAATTGGGAATTCCGGGGTAAAGACTGGAGCTCCGTCTGGAAATAGTGGGAGTCCGCCTCTACTGGCTATGATCTTTTTGAGTGTCTCTGCCTCATCTTCCGATTGGCTGCCGGGAAGCTGGGGCACTTCTGTCAGCGATGGCGGCGGTGGGATATTGCGATCGAAATTACCAGGTAACGGTGGGAAAAGCAAACCGCTGGGAGGTACGGGTGGGATGATAGTGGGTGTTGTTGGCTGTGAGGGGGTTCTGACTGTTGGGGATGGAGTTTTGGGAGGCGGCGGGGCTGTTGGGGCCGTGAAGGGCGGGAGAGGGGAAGGAGGGAGAGGGGAAAAGAATCCAGGAGGGGGCATTCCCGGCGGCATGGCGGGCAAGTTGATGGTATCAGGTGCGGGGGGCAAGGGCGGGGCTAACTTTGGCGCTGGCCGAAGGGGAACTGGTGCGATCGAAAATGGCGTAAATTGCGTATTAGACGGTTTCGGTGGTATGGTTTGTGGCAGGCGGCCGGCTTCTGCGGGAGTTAGTTCTATTAAGCCGACGGAACCGGGGATATTTTTTGAGGAATTTCCACCATAAATTATGTTTGAGAGCGTCGGGGCACTTACTCCGAGCACTCCGTGAAGGCTGACAGAAGCTAGGGCTGCCCACCAATAAGGCTGGCGCAGCGGTTCGGAAAGGGTGTTTGCTAGGGAGGAAGAGTCAGTCATTTAAATTTTAGATTTTAGATTTTAGATTTTAGATTGGGGGATTGGGGAATTGGGGGATTTTAGATTGGGAGATTGTTCGATTTTAGATTTTAGATTTTAGATTGGGAGATTGGGAGATTGGGGGATTGGGAGATTGGGGGATTGGGGGATTGGGAGATTGGGGGATTGGGGGATTGGGGGATTGTTCGATTTTAGATTGGGGGATTGGGGGATTGTTCGATTTTAGATTTTAGATTTTAGATTTTAGATTGGGAGATTGAGGGATTGGGAGATTGTTCGATTTTAGACTGGGGGATTGGGGGATTGGGGGATTGTTCGATTTTAGATTGGGGGATTGGAGGATTGGGGGATTGGTAATTTATATTGCTGTGGTTGTGATTGAGTGTGAATTCGTTTTAATGAGGAGAGGTTGGGAATTCAAAGGTATAATTTTAGCACGGTCGGTATCGAAATTGCCCGATCGACCTTGATGAAAATTCATGGGCCCTAAACTGAACCAAATTTATTAAACACGATCGACAAGTTCGATCGATCGGCGTTTCCAATTCGGTTACGCCATCAAAAAACCGATCGAGTGGCTGTCAGCCCAGCCCGCAGCCCCTCGGTGACCGCGCCCCAAAATGAGTACAAGCCCGCGACACTAGCGTCAGGGTCGATTCTAAAAATTGTAGATTAAAGTTGCTGCTCCCTGATTCACTGCGCTGCAAGTAAATCTAAAATCGTAAGGGCGATCGCACTCACGCCGAAGTCTAAAATCTAAAATCCCAAATCGACGGATTCACCAGCGATAGCGGTAATTTTTAAAAGGAGCCCCCTCGATGGTGAGCAAGTCGATGGGATAAATTGGAGCACCGCTGGCCATATATTGAAACATTTCTCGAACTTCCTCTCCCCGCAACGACAACTGGTCTAATTCCTTGAGAGAATACCAGCCCGCGCACAAAGTATGCTCATCCGGCTTGCTCTTGGGCGGCGTCTTATCTTGCGGACGAGCCACAAAAATGACTCGGAGGCGCACATTGCCCCTAGGCATCACTGTGTGCTCTACCCTGAGAATTCCCTCAACGATGATGGAAATGCCCGCTTCTTCGAGGGTATTACGCATAGCAGCTTCGAGCAAAGTTTCCCCTTTTTCCACTCGCCCTGCTGGGAGATACCACTGCTGCTCGTACTTGCGCTCTTGTACCAGTAGAAAACGGTCTTCTAAGTGAACGACAACTAGGGTAAAATACCATGTTTGAATCGGCTCGCGAGCCATAGAAGTAGATATTCCCTAAGCAAAAGGTTAAACGAGCGGCAGATGTTAGCAATCCAAAGGATGCTTCGGCAAGTGTCTTTGAACTTGAAAAACAGATCGTAGCACTCCGGCCGCAAAATCTAAAATCTACAATCTCAAATCTAAATTTGACAATGCCATTACCAACCGTGATTTTACCAGGATATTTTGCTGCTGCTTCCGACTATCGGGAATTAGAAAAGTCTCTGGTCGATCGAGGTTTCCCAACAGTAACAGTGCCTCTGGGCAAGGGAGATTGGTTGCCGACTTTTGGCGGGCGGTCGATGGTGCCAATTTTGCGACAGCTCGATCGCACGGTCAAACAAATGTTACAGCAATACGGCGTTCCCCAGATCAATCTCGTCGGTCATTCCGCCGGCGGCTGGATTTCTCGCATCTATTTGGGCGAAAAGCCTTACACGATTCACGGCGACGTGCTTGAGGACGGGGGTTTGTGGGAAGCTCACCCTTATGTGAATACTTTAATCACTTTAGGCACGCCGCACGTCTCTCAAGAGCGCTGGACGCGCAAAAATCTAGATTTTGTCAAAATTCACTATCCGGGGGCTTTTCACCCGCAGGTGCGCTACGTGTGCGCTGCTGGGAAGGCTGTTTTTGGCAAGCGGGGTTTTGGAACTTGGCTGGCTTACAAAAGTTACGAGTTGACTGTGGGGAAGGGCGAAACTTGGGGAGATGGAATTACGCCCGTGGAAGCTGCTGTTTTGGACGGGGCCGAAAATCTGGTGTTGGAGGGGGTTTGGCATTCGCCTCGTTCTCCGGGGAAGTGGTACGGTTCGCCGGAGGTTTTGCCGGCTTGGATTGGGTATTTGCGTTAGAAACGAACCGCTTCGAGGTGCGTTCGGCGAAGCCGTTCCCGTAGGGTAGGACGCGAAGGAAGAAGGAGAAGGTTTAAGGGGCGGATTTAGTTAGAATTTGATATTAGGAGCGAGTTTAGTGCGGCACAAATCGCCCCCCCGATGTTATGTTTGCTTAAATTTTTATCGCTAACTGAATAAACTGAAAAAATATTTTATCTGGCATTATCGGTAAGATTCAGAAGTCACGGCGAACCACACAATCAAATTAGAGGTTGGCTGGGGTGGAATTGGGCGAGAATGCTACTGTGCGCTTGGACGCAGATAACGAATTTCAGCCGGATGCTTTGTGGATAATTGATGCGGGAGGTCGATCGCAAATTAGGGATGATGATTGTGTGCGATCGCGCTCTGTACAATCATCGCAGTGTTTGGTATTTGGTGCGAGGGGCGATCGCACTACCTTTGATAAGCCTTACGATAGCGATCTCGCACGCGAGGTTTGATTTGGTAAGTCAACAACCTGAATTGCACTCACACATCTCAATTAATGCCAGTATAATTGTAATTGTCTGTCATCGCGGCTTTATGTCAGCAAAGGATAAATTTCATGATGTTGTGAAGATTGCGTTGCATTCATGAGGGTTGGCAGATTACAGATGACCCACTTTCCATCAGTGTGGGTGGAGTCGATATGTTAATCGATCTGGGGGCGGAACGTCTGCTGGCAGCCGAACGGCAGGGGGAGAAAATTGCTGTAGAAATCAAGAGCTTTTTGAATACTTCAGCGATAACAGATTTTCATTTAGCCGTTGGACAATTTATCAACTACCGTACAGCACTCAAGTTTAAAGACCCCCAACGTCAGCTATTTTTGGCAATTCCTTTGACGGCGTATAACGATTTCTTCAAGCGTAAATTTACCACCGCTGTTGTGGAAGATTACCAGTTAAAATTATTGGTCTATGACGTAGAAGAAGAGGTGATAGCTTTATGAAAAAAATAGAAAAGTATCGGGATTGTATCAAACAAATTCTCACGAAATATGCTGCATAAAAGCCTTCTTATGGAAAAGTAGATGTGCAAGTTGTTTTTGACACAAAACACAATCATTATCAAGTTGTTCGAGTGGGTTGGGATAACAAACAGCGAGTTTACGGTTGTCCTATACATCTCGATATTAAGGATGGCAAAATCTGGATTCAGCAGAATGGAACAGAAATAGATTTAGGGCAAGAGCTGGTTAATATAGGTGTGCCGAAGTCGGACATTGTGGTTGGGTTTCATCCACCTTATATGCGTCAGTTCACAGAATTTGCAGTGGGTTAAAAGTAACGTTGATGCTTTTGGTTGCAGACCTCGATCACTCTTTATGTGTTATGGGGCGATCGCCCTCCGTGCAATTATCACATTGAAATGGTGGAAATGGATAAGATTGTGAGTAAAAAAAGGTTGAGTTTACTTGTGTCAACCCAACCTACAAGTAAGGGCGATCGTGCTGTGATTCAGTTCATAAGAACCACAATTAGGTTATCTGAAATTACCATCATCATATATTTTGCACTTTCCTCGTTCAATTATTCCCATATCAATAATGCCTCCCAGGTCAATTGTTCTACCTCTACGATGGTTAACGTGAATCGAAAATTTGACTGGTGAGTCAATAATTGATGCTAGTGGGGTAAAGAGTACACCTGTATCGTAGAATCTTCTATCACCACCCCCTAACTGATTCATCTCACGTTTGAGACTTCGCCAATTTTCACCACTAGGTAAACCAAATTCTTGTCCTAATAAATTTACACTTATAGTGTATCTGTATCGGCTCAATAAGTAGGGGTAGCAGTTATTCTAGTTGCCAAGACAAGCCCAAGGGATAAAGAGCAGATTTTTCGCGAATAATAGTAGAGAGAGAAGGAATAATTCCAAGTTGAGAAATTCGGTCACGCACATAATCAAAAAAACTGATTCCCAACTGACGAGTAGTAGCAACAAGAGACATAAAAGTATCCCATGCCTGAGTACCCTCAATCGTTTGAGTAGCATAGCTAATATTACGTCGCTGCACCATAGTTCTAGCAGCTAACTCAGCCGGATTATTATGCAGAGGTAACTCAGGATGCTCTAAAACCCTCAGCAACTCGAATTCTTTTCCAGCAGTTAATTGTTTGCGTTCATCCAACAATTCATAGCCGCAAGGAGTTTCAAAAAGCCGCCGAAATTTCGACCTTAAAAGCAGTGCAGCTTCAGGACTCTTAGGAATGACGATTTAATAACTTCAGCATTAATTTTTCTTAAAAGTTCCCAACTGGTTTCCCGGTTGGTGGATGGTTAATGAATGTCAGTTCTTTAAAGAACTGGCATTCATTAACCAACCGTCTGATTGAAACAATCGGCTTTTTCGAGGGAAATTGCCCTCATATTATTGTCAGATTTTTTGCGTTTGTTTGCTAAAATTCTCAAATAACAATTGAATAACGGAAGCTCTTACTGAATAGTTGGAACTGCGCGATAATTCCAGTTAGGTAGATAGTCATCAAAAATAATTGTCATTGTTTCTTTAAATCCCTTGGCTACTTTTCGACCCGTTTGATAAATTTTAT